>NZ_JAYGGZ010000013.1:76411-122113 GCF_034931465.1 Anabaena sp. UHCC 0399
ATTTAGGCTTTAAGGTTCAACATTTAGGCTTTAAGCTTGAACATTTAGGCTTTAAGCTTGAACATTTAGGCTTTGAGGTTCAACATTCAGGCTTTAGAGTTCAAAAATCACAAATTTTTTCAACTACTTGACTTAAATACTGCTTGTTCACTCTTTAACTTCCCCAACTCCCTCACTCTACTGATAACCAGCCGCCTGTAATAAAAACAATTTGGCATATAGTCCCTCATGGGCTAACAATTCTTCATGAGTTCCTTGTTCTCTCACTTCCCCATTTTCAATTACTAGGATTTTGTCTGCCATCCTGACTGTTGAAAAGCGGTGAGATATCAAAAATACCATTTGATTTTGGGTGAGGGCGCGAAAATGATTGAAAATCTCATATTCTGCTTGGGCATCTATGGCTGAGGTGGGTTCATCTAAGACTAAAATGTCTGCTTGAGTCCGCATGAATGCACGGGCTAGAGCGATTTTCTGCCATTGTCCGCCAGATAATTCTTGTCCGCTTTTGAACCATTTTCCTAGCTGGGTTTGAAATTGTTGGGGTAAGCGTTCGATAAAACTATGGGCGTTACCTTTTTGGGCGGCTATTTGCCAACGGGTTGTATCATCAAGGCTGTTTACATCCCCAACACCAATATTTTCGCCGACGGTGAATTGATAGCGGACAAAATTCTGGAATATTACGCCGATGCGTTGACGCAGTGCATCTACATTCCATGATTGCAAATCTACGCCATCTAATAAAATTCTGCCGGAGTCTGGGGTATAAAGTCGGGTGAGGAGTTTAATTAGAGTAGTCTTCCCAGAACCGTTTTCACCGACAATTGCTAATTTTTCGCCTGGTTTTAAATGTAGGGAAATGTTTCTTAAGGCGGGTTTAGAACTTCCTGGATAGGTAAAGGAGACATTCTCAAAGCGGATACCATCTTGGGAATCAATCCCTTTGGTGGTTTTACCCCAGGGTTGAGTAACTTTTTCTTCTAAAAAATCGTAGAGGTTGGAGAGATAGAGGTTATCTTCATACATACCACCAATGGAAGTCAGAGCATTGGCAAAGGTAGATTGTCCTTGGCGAAAGACTGTGAGATACATAGTCATATCACCTAACGAAATTCTTCCTACTACTGCTTCTACTACAATCCAAGCGTAGGCGATGTAAAAGGCTACGGTGCTAACTAAACCTAGAAGGTATCCCCACATTCCTCGACGGATGGTTAAATCGCGGTCTTCGTTGTAGAGTTGCCGAAATACGTTGCGGTAACGGCCTAAAAGCATATCTCCCAGTTGGTAGAGTTTGACTTCGGTGGCAAAGTCTTCTCTAGCTAAAAGATTTTCTATATAATGCTGTTGACGAGTTTCTGGCGCACGCCAACTAAAGAGACGGAAAGCTTCCCCAGCAAAGCGAGTTTCAGCAATAAAGGCTGGCATTGCTGCGACAATTAAGACAATTACAGCCCAAATTGAGAATTTAACTAACAAAAAGCCGTAGGTGATGAGAGACAGGGCATTTTGGACTAAGCCAAAGGTACGGTTAACTAAAGAGAGGGGACGTACTGATGCTTCTCGTCGGGCGTTGGTTAATTTGTCGTAAAATTCTGAGTTTTCAAAGTGAGTCAAATCTAAACTTAGGGCTTTTTTGAGGATTAACACATTGACTCGCTGACCGAGTAACACCCGTAATAGTGACTGACAGATGATTAGTCCCCGTTGAGAACCTGCCAACAAAGCTACTGCGATCGCCTCTAAGCCGACATACAATAAAGGTGCGTAAATATTCCCTTCTGCATTCCCTTGGGATGCCAAAACTACGCCATCTACAATTAGTTTACCGAGATAAGCGATCGCAGCAGGAAACAAACCAGCACATAAAGTTAAACTAGCCAGAATAATTGTCAAAGTCTGGCTAGTAGTCCAAACCAAGTTTATCGCCCTTCCGCTATAACGGAAAACAGCCAGTGATTGACGCAGGGGGTGACGTTGCTTTTTACTCTTCATTATTCTTTTTATAGCGCGAGATTAACCCACTCCGCCGATAATTCAGAAGATTTTGTTAGCAGCTATGAGGAAGCCTAACAGTAAATGTTGTCCCCACACCAACTTTGCTGTCTACAGAAATTTCTCCTTTGTGTTGCTCAACGCATTTTTTCACAACGGCTAATCCTAGACCTGTACCAGCAATATTCTCAACATTTTGGCATCGATAAAAAGGCTCATAAATTTTTTGTTGTTCTACTAGTGGGATGCCAATACCTTTATCGATCACCTGAAAAACTGTAGCTGCTGCTTCATGTCTTAAAACCAAGTAAATATTTTCTTGGTTAGCTGAATATTTCATGGCATTTAGAAGCAAATTGCTGAGAATAGAATATAGTAACTTTTCATCGAGATTTGCTCGAAAATGTAAGCTATCATTAATAAACTTTATCATGTGTATTTTTATTCCAAATAACTGTAAATCTTCGACCAAATTTAAACAGAAATTTTCTAAATTAATTAATTGTGGTTTAAAATCCAGTTTACCTGCTTCTGCTCTAGTTAAAGTTAATATATCTGTTAATATATGATTGATCAGTTTAGCAGAAGATTGGATACGTCCCAAGTTTTTAAATTGCTTTTCATCTAGCAAGCTTTCAAGACTTTCTATTAATAATTGAGAACATAGTAAAATTACACTTAAAGGAGTACGAAATTCATGAGAAATCATTGAGAATAATTGCACTTTTAAGTCTCCTATCTTTTTTTCTTGAGCTAATGATGATTCTAACTCTCTAATTTTCTCCCGCTTTATTCTTTGTTGTTCTAGGAGTATAAATAAACCCAGAACTACTATTAAAGTTAGAATTGTACCTAAGATTTCTAGGGAAATTCTGAAATGAATACTTTGTTTTGATTTTTCTAGTGAGCTTTGCAGAGAATTTTGTTCTTCCGCTTTAATATCTGCAATGTTCATCAATATTTTTTCACGAAGCTGAACGCTGCGATCGGTAATATCATTCTGTACTGATAATGCTGTTTTATCCTTTTGATAAAGTTCTATAGATTGTGCTAAAAGAGTTAATCTTTGATTGACTAATGAATTGAAATCCACCAATCGCTGTTTTTGACTAAAACTAGAATGTATTTGCTGTTCTAATAATTTAACTTCGGACTGCACATTTGCTACTGCATTTTGATAATGCTGCAAATCTTGACTACTACCTAAAAAAATATATCCTCGTCTAGCTGATTCTGCGGCAGTCATTGCGCCATAGAAATTTGTCAAAGTATTGAGAGTTCGATATGTCTGCTGCACCCTATTAGCTCCATCTCTAATTTCATCTGTGTTCTTCAATGAAGCGAAACAGACAAATCCCATTAGCAACAGGGTTAAAGCCAATCCTCCTACAATCCTTTTTCTTTGGAAAGGCCATTGTATTAATTGCCAAGTCATAAATTAAGTTACATAATAGTGCTTGCTTATTTTATAAGTAAGAAATCATGATAAATTGAAAATATTTTCTGTATGCTTGCCTGCTGCTATATAAAGGATAAAATATGCGAATTTTAGTAGTTGAAGATGATACTCAACTAGCAGAGGTACTAGCAGAGGTACTTAACAGAAGGCAATACGTCGTAGATATTGCCAAAGATGGGGAAGTAGCTTGGAACTCAACAGAGTCAATGAAGTATGATTTGGTAGTGCTGGATATCACCTTGCCAAAGCTAGATGGAATTAGGTTCTGTCATCGTTTACGTACTACCAGCATAAATCACCCTGCACATCGTAATTCGACTACACCAGTGTTAATGTTAACAGCCCGTGATACGGTAGCTGACAAGATTGCTGGGTTAGATGCAGGTGCAGATGATTATGTAGCAAAGCCATTTGATTTAGAAGAGTTAATGGCTCGGATTCGTGCTTTACTCAGACGAGGTAGTTCGAGCAGCACATTGAGTCTATCATGGAGTAAATTGCACCTAAATACTAGTACCTATGAAGCTACTTACGATGCTTCCTTCCTATCATTAACTCCAAAAGAATATGCAATTTTAGAATTATTGGTGGCTAATGGCAGACGAGTATTAAGCCGCTCTAGCATTATTGAACAAGTTTGGTCAGTTGACGACTCCCCAACAGACGAAACAGTAAGATCACACATTAGGTGTTTGCGACAAAAACTGAAAGTATTAGGTGCGCCGGAAAATTTCATTGAAACTGTTCATGGATTGGGGTATCGATTGAAGTAACTATTTACAAGGCGGAAGGTAGCAGCCAGTTCCGATGAAATCTGTTTTACAGTCGAAGATAAAAGAGGTTTTCCCCTAAACTCCTGTTTCTTCAATCATTTATCTGCACAAATTCTACACAAGTTCTACACGAAGATTACATATCTGTGTAGTATTGTTAGGTTTGAATTTAAGAATGCAATTTTTAAATTCAATTCTGGCTACGAGTCTTTAGCCAGTTACCCTAAAATTTACGAGTTTTAAATTTAGGAGATGAGTAAGGAAATTCTCTGTTTTTACAAAAATACAACTAGCCAACTGCAAATAGCTCGCATCTCAAATATTGTTAATTTACATTTTGAGCAAATAGTGTTTCCAGGAGAGCAATTTTTATTTGCAGCTGTTTCCGAAGCTGAACTAGAAATTGATGTTGATACCACAACAGGGTTAGTTGCGAAAAAAACTATTATTTGTGGCGATTTACAAGTATTGAGTTAAAGATTAAATTATTTCCTATTTAAGCATTTATACAGGGTGGCTGAAATTAAATTTATTTAAACTAATCAAATGGAGTTGAACCTTTTTGTGAATAAGAATAAATATAATCGTGGTAGTGGTAGATATTACAATTGAATGTAAAAGTATTGCCTATCTTGGCCATCGTATAGTCATAGCTCCTATCTTGAGGATGTAAATAATACCAGAGGAAGCTATTGACTACTGCCTGTTATGGAAATGCCGAATATGGTTTTTTATCAATAATTACAGCGATCGCCTAGGTTGGGGTGTAGCCCATCGCACTCACCCAATGATTACTATTAAACACCAAAATTGCTTGACAAAAGCTCTCAATGAATTATTTAACTACTCCCATGCTCCCATTGCAGTAAGAAATAAATGTCTAGACTTGTCTAGTATTTGTATAGCAGAATGAGATGTAGGGAATCGTTAAATAAACTGATGACAGCCATTGCTTCTACTCTTGCATCTATCGTTGGCGTAGAAAATACCGTTTACCCAAAAGACAATCTTAATATCCCACATATCGCTGGTGGAAAATCTCCCAGTTGTATTGTCTATCCCCAAACCCCAGCACAGTTAGCCGCAGTTATCGCCACAGCTGACCGTAATAACTGGCGTATCCTGCCTTGTGGTAGTGGAAGTAAACTCAATTGGGGTGGTTTAGCTGAAAATATTGATGTTGTCGTTAGTACAGAACGTCTCAACCAACTGATTGAACACGCTGTGGGTGATTTGACTGTCACCGTCGAAGCTGGGATGAAGTTTTTCCATCTCCAAAAGATTTTGGCAGATGCGGGGCAATTTCTCGCCCTTGACCCCTCAAATCCAGAGTTAGCCACCATTGGCGGGATTGTGGCTACTGCTGATACAAATTCCCTGCGCCAACGTTATGGTAGTGTGCGCGACCAGCTTTTAGGTATCACATTTATCCGCGCTGATGGAGAAATCGCCAAAGCTGGCGGAAGGGTAGTCAAGAATGTGGCTGGCTACGATTTGATGAAGTTGTTTACTGGGTCATACGGTACATTGGGAATTATTAGCCAAGTAACTTTTCGTGTGTATCCTTTGCAGTCAGCATCGGGAACGGTGGTGTTGACTGGTGATGCTGGGGCTATTTCGCAAGCTGCTAATACTTTACGCGGTTCAGCTTTGACACCAACTCAGGCAGATTTATTATCTGTGCAATTAGTTTCTAGTTTGGGTTTGGGCGCAGGGATGGGATTAATTGCCCGTTTTCAAAGTTTAAGTGAGAGTGTGAAGGAACAGTCCCGTCGAGTTTTAGAACTAGGGCAAACGTTAGGATTAAAAGGGGCAGTTTTTTCTAGTGCAGATGAAGAGAGTCTATGGCAGAGATTGTCAAAACAAATACATCATCCTGCCACAGATGCTGCAATTACCTGCAAAATAGGAATATTACCTACTAAGGCTGTGGAGATGTTGACTAGAGTGGAAATTGGACTGGTTCATCTCAGCAGTGGTTTGGGTGTAGTGCAAGTTAAGGATAAGAATCAGGTTTTAAAATTGCGATCGCTTTGTCAATCTCAGAATGGCTTTTTAACGGTGATTCAAGCACCTGTGGCGGTGAAATTACAAATAGATGTGTGGGGATACACGGGTAATGCTTTGCCGTTGATGCGCCGCATTAAGAAACAGTTTGATAGCAAAAATATTTTAAGTCCTGGTCGGTTTGTTGGTGGAATTTAAGAAATTAACCACGGAGTCACAGAGACACAGAGAGGGGAAGGTTAAATATGCAGGTTTCAGAGAATTCTACTAATAATATTGCTAGTTTGAAGAATTTAACCGGGTTTGATGAGAATCATCCACCTGACCCGAAGTTAATAGATAGTTGTGTGCATTGTGGATTTTGCCTGGCGACTTGTCCTAGTTATCGGGTGATTGGGAAGGAGATGGATTCCCCTAGGGGACGTATTTATTTAATGGATGCGATTAATGAGGGAGAAATTGCTTTAAATACGGCTACTGTTGAACATTTTGATTCTTGTTTAGGGTGTCTAGCTTGTGTGTCTACTTGTCCTTCTGGGGTACAGTATGACAAGTTAATTTCTGCTACTCGTCACCAAGTCGAACGCAATTATTCCCGCACTTTCTCTGATAAGTTAGTTCGTCAACTAATATTTTCTTTATTTCCCAACCCTGATGTTTTACGGATTTTTCTAATTCCCCTGTTTGTTTATCAAAAGTTGGGTTTTCCTAAACTTGTGCGTGCTACAGGGTTACTTAACAAAATATCACCTCGCTTGGCAGCAATGGAGTCAATTCTGCCAAAAATTACCGTCAAATCTTTTCAAAATAATTTACCTACTGTGATTCCTGCACAGGGAAAGAAACGCTATCGAGTCGGGATGATTTTGGGATGTGTACAACGCTTGTTTTTCTCTCCTGTGAATGAAGCAACGGTGAGAGTTTTAACGGCGAATGGGTGTGAAGTTGTGATTCCTCAATCTCAAGGTTGTTGTGCAGCATTACCCGAACACCAAGGACAAACAGCACAGGCGCAAGCATTAGCTAGACAAATGATTGATAGCTTTATTGAGACTGGTGTAGATTATGTCATCATCAATGCTGCTGGTTGTGGTCATACTTTAAAAGAATATGGTCATATCTTAGAAAATGACCCAGAATATCGGGAAAAAGCCCAAGATTTTGCCGCTAAAGTTAAAGATGCTCAAGAGTTTTTAGCAACTGTTGGCTTAACAGTGAAACTTTCACCACTGACAAATAAACCTTTAAATTTGGTTTATCAAGATGCTTGTCATTTATTACATGGACAAAAGATTAGTGTGCAACCACGGCAGTTATTAAAACAAATTCCAGGAGTGAGTTTAAAAGAACCCTTAGATGCAGCTTTGTGCTGTGGTAGTGCTGGTGTTTATAATATGTTGCAACCCGAAATTGCGGAAGAATTAGGTAAGCAAAAAGTACAAAATTTATTAAACACTGGTGCTGAATTAATTGCTTCTGCTAATCCTGGTTGTTCATTACAAATTGCCAAGCATTTACAGTCCCAGGAACAGGACATTTCTGTGATGCACCCAATGGAACTATTAGACTATTCTATTCGAGGTGTCAAGTTGAAAATATAGCGATTTTCAATTAGTTAGTGCAGAGATTATAACCCCGCTTTCTCAGAGGAAGCGGGGTTATGAATTTTGTCTCCGATTTTGCATTCAAAAATAACCTAAAAAGAGAAAATATTTTAAAATTTATTCCTAAAGTATAAGGTATAGTCTTAAACTCCTCATTGTAAATTTCCTTCTTTAGACAGACGATAATAGTATTGTAAATTTCTATATTTGATGCTGTTTAATGATGATTTTGCTCAACACGAAAGACATTAACAATGAAGGAATAAGCCATATTACCTGATAAAAAATAGAGAACATTTAAAACCTCTCTTATTTTATGTGAGAGGTTTTGATATGAGTTTCTAGAAAGTGTGAATAGCTGAAAGGCAATAATTATTTATCTAAATTTAGTTAGGTAAATAATTGTGTCCAAAAAAATTATTTTGGCAATATACAAGGAGAGAAAATGTTCATTACCCATCAAGATAAAAAAACTAGTTGGAATAAACGCATCAGTGCAACAGTCATTGCTTTAACGGCTTTATTGCTTCCAGCTTGTGCAACTAATGAGCCACAAGTTACTGCTCCTGATACAACGACACAAACACCTGGAGTTTCTACACCTGTAGCAGAACAAGATAAAGATAATGTAACTGCTCCAGAAGTTAGTCAGAATACACAAGAACTCATTGGTAAACTTGTGACTGTCAGAAGCCAAGATATTAACAGAGTCAATGACAACGTATTTACAATTACTGACAGAGAAGCTTTTGGGGGAGAAAGAATTGCCGTTGTAAATAATACTGGCAAACCTGTTGATTTACCTGTTCCTCAAGATACAAGATTACAAGTTACAGGCACTGTTGCTAATTTTGATCCTAATACTATTAAACAAGAATATGGTGTAGATTTAGGTCAAGATGCTTTTCAAGAGTATGTTGGGAAACCAGCAATTATTGCTCGATCAATTGCTTTAGCACCAACACCAGGAGTAATTAACGAAAATCCTCAAACCTACTACAATAAAGTTATTTCCGTACCTGGAAATGTTTCTCGAATTTACGGGCCTAATGCTTTTGTTGTGGAAGATAGACAAGTATTGGGAACTAACCCACTATTAGTTCTAGTGACCAATCAATTGAAAGATAAAGCACCTATTAAAGAAGGTGAAAAGGTTGTGACTACTGGTACACTACGTCCATTTGTGGTGACTGAAATTGAGAAAGAATACAGTCCTGTTTGGGATGCGAATTTGCGAGGACAACTAGAGAAAGAATATAGTCAAAGACCTGTGTTAATTGCTGAAGGTATATATCCCTCAGCCTTACCACAAAACGCTCGTTAATTGTTGTTTAGCTAGCTAAGTATAAGTTATGGCGTTTCTTGGTTGAGTGAAGTAGAAGAAACCCACCCCTAACCCCCTCCTCGCTTTTGGTGAGCAGGGTGGTTTCATACGAAAAAAGAAAAATATATAGGGCTTGTAGGGAAGGGGGGTTAAGTTTTTAAAATTTTGATGTTAGCAAGCCCTACTTATCAAACATCCTTGGAGATCAAGTTGCACACCGAGTTAATTACGAATTACTTAGTCTTCTCATTGTTGCGCTTGAAGTTTTTTTCTGAGAAAGAGACACTACCAATACCTTGAATGACACCGCGACCAATTAAACCTAAACCGCGACCAATTATTTGGGTGAGTACGAAGACAATACCACTACCTAAAAAAGATAATACTGATTGTAACCGGGGAGCGATCGCATCTCGAAATTCTAGAGTCAATGTCACTAGTAGAGGAATACCAGCAAGCTGGGCTAATTCTTCATTGCGGGGGGCATAAACGGAAATTGTTGCGATACCACGAGGTGCAAATAAAAATAATTCGTAACGGCTTTCAAAAATTTCCTGGGCTTCTTTAACATAATTATTTAGACGGTATTTCCAAGATAAATCATTTCTAAACTTTTCAATTTCTCGCGTGGATATTAACTTGCGATCATAAAAGTCTTTTTTGATTTGTTCTACATCTGCTAAAGAGTTGAGTAAAGGCTGCACTACAGCATTAGCTACCTGAATTAACAAATTCTCTAGCATGATTTCTGCTTGGAAGTTGGCTTCTGAGCTACCTGCTGAGTAAGATGTATTATCTATGTATAAATCTGTTTGAAATAATAAGTAAGATAACAATTCCCCAACTAACGGAATTTTATTGAGAATCGCGGTTTGAACTACTACTGAATTTTGTAATAGTACATTGACAATTTCTATATTGCGGTTTCCTAGTTTGATGCGAGAGAATTTGCCGAAAAAATCTGTAACTGTAGCTTGCCATAAATCTTTTAAGATTATAGGCTGCAATTCTAATAATTGATTAACCGTAATTTGAGCTTCACGTAAATCATCTAATTGCTGAGATAATTTTTGAAGAATTAAATACAGTAATTCCCGTTTTCTCTCTTCACGAAATATGTCAATTTCTAAGGGAGTATCTGAAACATTTTCTAAAGAAAATTGCAGTTTATTGATACAGGATGCAAAGAGAGTAGATTGCAGTAATCTAGGACTTAATAACGGGGGTGTAGTTAATATAGTTTGTACACCTGAAGGGACAATATTACTACTAGGTGAAGGTAATACAGGCGGTGGTGGTTGGACTGAGGGAATGAATTTTGGTTGCTGTTCTTGTTGTCTTTCTTGAGGGGCTAATAACAATTGATTAAGTAGCCAACGAGCTGCTAAAAGTTCTCGTCGTTGTCCAGCTAAAATTGCTCTATCTAGGATTGGTAAACCAGGAATTTGTAATTGGGCTGTAATTCCTTTTAAACTCGCTTCAATGTAACCAATTCCTGATGAATGTAAGCTATTTCGCCACTTTGCCAAGGGTAAGCGTCGTGCTGGAGTTTGGGGCGGAGGATTTAATTGAATGCTTGTTCTGGTTTCTAACCAATATGATTTACCATTGGCGACCTCTACCATCGCCGTCACCAATTCCGCTACAGGAGTACCTTTAGGACAGTAACCATCTGCACCAAAAGCCTTGGCTGCCATGATGATGCCTGGTGTTTGCACAGAAGAGAAGAGTAAAATCGGTAGTGTCGGATATAACGCTTTGAGTTGCTGAATTAGTTGTAAACCTTGTTGCTGAGAATCTGTTGAGCGATTATCACCTAATTCCAAAATTACCAAATTCACTTGGTTGGGGTCTTGTTGAGCTAGTTCTGTTAGAGTTTGCAAAACTGCTGTATCTGTGGCAGCTTCTGATACTACTTGTAAGTTAGGCATTGCTTCTAACGCTACCCGTAGTCCCAAGCGGAAGATAGGGTCTGGATCAACTAAGATAATTTTTAAAGGGCGATCGCTCATAAGCAATTTAAAATATTCTAGGAGTTTGTGGTAGCGTCCCGCAAGGAAAGCCAGCTACAAGATTCAAAATTCACAACCCAGCATCTACAATCATCCTGGCTACATAGCTGTACGCAAAATAACTGTGGCACAGCTTTGTTTACCTACATGACATCAGCATTATTTAGCACTATATTGTCATCACTGGTGAAAAGTTATAGTCTTCCCCATTGTTACCTGTTTTCGTCCTTTAATAAATGGATGATAATTGGCATAGGCAGCACTTCACTATGTAATTAAATGAACCTTAGTATTAGGCATTGGTTGGCAGAACGCCAGCTGACAATCAGTTACACTTCAAATTTGGCAGTCGGGCAATTATCAGGTATTGCTTATCGTATTGTCCAGGATATGGAAGTTAAAAGCCTAATACCATTGGATATTTGTACTTTAGCTGAGATTTTGGCACTGCCTTTAGACACGGTTGTACAAGAAATCACGGTCATTACTTTATTAACCGAAAGTCTGCTACATAGTCTCAGCCAAAAAAAAGCTTTAAAACGCAACGAAGGTACATGGCTAGCTTTTCAAATTGCATATTTGCGAGCTTTAAAAGAAGTTTTACACCAAGAAACTATTCTACAAAGACCTTGGCTAAACCGTGCCAAGATACCCTTCTGCACACCATTCCTTCAGGATGTGCCACTCCAAGGATTATTAAAAACCCTCTCTCCAGGCAAATTGACAGACACCCAAGCTGAACAAGCTTTGTCTTTGGTAGCAGACTCATTACTAGTACAACAAATGAATTATGCTACTGCTGCTTGGTTCGTCGCTAATGGTACAGAGGAGTTAGAGGCGAAATTATTAACTCAACGGTTGACACACGCCCTTCCTGGATATTTACTATCAGTCATTGCCCAGAATGCCCTAGCTTTGGCTCAACTACAAAAATTTTTCCAATTGGGAACACCTGGTGATAACCACAGCCCAGAATTGGGTGCGATGGTAACGGATAAAATTGACTTACATCGAGAAAATTACCGTGCCAGTTTACTACAAAGCCTCAGTACACCGTTACTGATGGAATCTTTTGCTTTAAAAGATATTTATATTCCTTTAGCTGGAATACCACAGACAGGCAATGATGAGTTGCCAGTTGATTTAAAAACATGGATGCAGCAACAGTTAACTGATTTAGAAACTATAACTGTGATTGAATCAGCACCGGGCTATGGTAAAACGAGTTTCTGCCAGATGTGGGCGGCGGAAATAGCACGGGAACTTTACCCGTCTTGGATGCCTATTGTGATTCGGTTGCGCGATATTCGATATGACAAAAATTTAATCGAAACTCTCAATTCTGGTTTTAGATTCAATCAACATACTCATCTTGCCACTTGGCTAGGACAAGATCATCCTCGATGTGTGTTGCTACTAGATGGACTAGATGAATTGCCTTCTGCTAGTCAGAGTAAAAGAACAAAGAGAATTTTTATCCAGCAGTTAATCCAATTTCAAGCTCAACATCGCCATAAAATTGTGTTGACTAGTCGCTCAACAACCGTACAAGAATTTGCGCCAGAAATACCCCCACAATGGCGACGCATTGAGATTCAGCAGTTGACTGCCAATGAACTGAAGCTATGGTTTCAACAGTGGACATTAATTCAATCGTTACCTGTTGCGCAAAACTTTTTTACGTTTTTAAAACAGGCAGGTTTATTTACAAGTAAATCTAAGTTACCAGAACTCTCAGCTTTGGTACACCAACCATTGATGCTGTATCTTTTGGGCGTTTTACATCGGGATGGGTTACTAGATGATGCGATATTACAGTTAGCTTATAACCAACAAAATACCGATTCCTCTTTGTTGTGGGAAATTTATCATCGCCTCCAACAATGGTTGTTAGGCTATCCCTTAACTAGCAATATCCACACCAGCCTACAGCGTTCAGGATTAGCTCATATACATCGTACACAAGAAGCGATCGCGAATTTACTTGCTAGCCATCATCCCCAAAATTTAATCGACCATATACAAACCATCTCTCTCCAAATTTTACACAGCGATCGCCATCAAATTACCCTGGAATCAACCCCAACAAGTAACTTACCTGCGTTTTATTTTCAAATGCAGGGGCGCAGGAGAGACGTTTTCACCCCAATGACGGCATTTGTTACAACGGAGGAGACCTCCGCAACGCACTGCCTGCCTAATTCCCAAACTATCGAATTCTCTCACCCCAACCTAGGAACATATCTCTGCGCTGAGGCGGTGGCTAGTCAATTACAAATGTTGACGCAGTGCCAAGGAGATATTTACGGCACGCAAAATTTTCTGATTGATTCTCCTAGTAGTGTTGCCCAGCACCTGTATAATTTACTGGGTTATGGTATTCTGACTCAAGGAATTACAGAATTAGCGATCGCTAGTTTACACCATCAGCCAAAAAATCATTTTTCTTGGGAAATTCTCATCCAACGTCTGGAATCTTTCTGGCGTGGTTACTGTCAAGGACGTTGGTTAGATGAAGGTATCGCCCACACTGCTTTATCTTATTTCCATACACTGCAAAATCCTGTCAATATAGAACAGCTAAATACCTATGTGGGTATTAATGTGTTTTTCTTGCTAGGCGGTATGCACAAAAAAATTCAAGTTGCTTTTTCTCCTTGTGGCAACCCTGGCAATACCACAGAATTTTATCCAGAAGCAATGCTCATGTTGTTAGCAAAAGCAGCATTACTGGATACTAATGTTATTAAACGCATCCATTCTGAATCTCTAGCGGGGATTAATCTCTCAGGTGCGTATTTATCTCAAATTATGCTAGCAGGCTCTAATTTTGAGCAGACAAATTTAGTCAATGCAGTATTGATAGGAGCAAATCTCACTGGTGCAAATCTTTGTGATGCGAATCTCAGTCAGGCAAATCTCACTGGTGCTAACCTGACTGGTGCTAACCTGACTGGTGCAAATCTTACTAATACAAATTTAACTGGTGCTAACCTGGCTGCTGTCAATATTCATGATGTTAACTTCACTAATGCTTGTTTATCTGATACTGTCATTAGCGAAGCTAATCGAGAAACTGCTAAATTCAACGGTGCTTTATTCTCCTTAGAACAGTTTCAATCTTTGAAAGTTTTATTATCAGAGCAATCACAGTTTCACATTCAGAGCAGTACCGATAGCACAAAAATTTGGGATAATACCGACGATATCGGCATCATTGAAAGCTTAGAAGGTGAACTAATGTTACCTCCAAGTTTAGATGATGATGATGCTGATGATGAAACGGTTTTTTATTGAAAGTTATAGGAAACCCCATCCCTTTCTGGGTGGATAGGGATAGTCACCCCGTCGCTTGGGGATTTGGTTATTGGTAGCTTCTTCCCAAGACCCCATACCCAAAAACTTGATCCCCTTTCTGCGGGACGCTGCGCGAATATGGAGGGAGTTTTTTATTCACTGTCTTGAGGACTGCGATAGCCGTAGAAGTTAATTGTATATTCAGTAATTTTTACTCCTGTTTTTTGTTCAACTTCACGGATAAATTCTTCTGGTAGTTCAATATGAACATCGAGAATTTGATTAGTATCTAAACAATTAACATGACTGTGGGCATCGCTAATATTGCCATATAAACGCCCATCACAGCGTTCAATGCACTCAATAATCCCTTGAGTTGATAATGCTTCTAAATTCTGATATACAGATGTATGACCGATTTCTTTACCTTGTTGGTTGAGGCGATCGTAAATTTCCCTCGCAGAAAGGTGTTCATTAGCTTGCCATAGTAATTCTAGAATAAAGCGACGTTGACGGCTAACCCGCATACCTAGTATTTGACACCGTTCAAGTGCATCTTCTAAAGAGCGAATGGGTTTTGTGGATACTACCTGTTTCTGCATATTTAAGTCTACTTCACTATCGGGAGAGTTTTCCCAGTTTGAGTGGATGGCTGCTATGTATCTACCAGGGAACTACAATTTTGCCTTAACACCTGTACTGCTACTGGGGAATGCTGCGGAAATTACAGTTTGAGGTGATTGTGGGGATAATTTTCTGATGTTTGCCTCACCACACTTTCCTCTAAAACAAACTCATTACAACTTTAGCTTAAATTTTAGGTAAATGTCCACTTTGGGTCAGGGGCTAGTGCCGCTATGCGAAGTCAAAAGTTAAAAAGCAGTTTAAGGAATCATAACCACTTGTAGTTTAGTCACTTCAGTATTATAGGATGGACGGAGTGTTACAAGGTGTGGGGCTATTATGGCTCGCTATACATGTTCATTTATGATTGCTGTTAATATTGACGATCTACAGCCACTAGTTCTAGACCTGTTACAGAACTGTGATTTGGAAATTCAATACTATACACCCGATTACGTTATGGCGCGGGAGATTCTGGGGAATGCTTCGGTTTCCCAATTAGTCAAAGTGGAAGTGCTGATTGATAAATCTACGGCTACAGAGACAGAAAGCCGGATAAGTATTGTCATTAAAAATGAGGAATTACCACTCCGCATTAATAATCGCTGCCGACAAATGTTTGATTTTATTAGGCAAGAAATTGAGGGAAGTCGCTGTTGGCATTTAATCGAAACCCTGGCGGGTTAATCCTGAAATTAAGGGCAATGGGGCAATTCAACATAATTACTAATTCGTAATTTGTAGTTCGTAATTAACAGGGATTGAGTCCCACGCTAATTTTTTAAAATTAACGGTCTACAGTGAGTTGGGGTCTAAATCCTCAACTCATCCAATTACGAATTAAGAATTATCAATTACGAATTATTTCAAATCTCCTCTATGTCATCAGTCATACTGGGATTGATGAGTGTAATGTCATACTCACTAGCATCAGTTTGTCCAGAACGTTGAGTATTTTTCAACAGATAATAAATGGCACGTATTTTGGGGCCAAAGACAATTTCATCTTCATTTTTTAAATCGTGGGCTGGCATTTTGCGCCCGTTAATGATGAAACCATTAGCACTAGGTTTGCCTTGACCATCACCATCAACGATGCGGTAATAATAGCTTTGAGTGTTATTGTGCCTCGGCAGTCTCACCAATGTAGCATGGCGACGAGAGACGAATTGAGATACTAAACGGATATTAGATTCGCGGTCTCTACCAAGTGAGTAGACAGGATTTTCCAAAGTAAATTCTTTACGACCCTGATCATCTTCCAGAATTAGTAGATGACTTTCATTGGTTTCTACTGCTGTTGATAAATCGTTACCAAAATTGTTGGAATTTTGATTAATTCTCAGTTCTTGAGTATTTTTACCTGCCATTCTTGCCCACTACAATCTGATGTTTGATGTTGTGCAGCACTACAGAATAGGGTTTCTCGCTTGTCTGCAATACACTTTGCTAGAGGCTAGTACCGCAAGGCGGAATTTAAAATTCAAAATTCAAAATGAATACACTGTAAGCATTTTGTTGATTTGGAATCGGTTGTTTATTTCCACCGTGTTGTACTGGAGGAGTGTATTTTCTGCCAATGACAACCGCTATATTTACTGGCACAGAGTAGAACCGATTTGTTCTACTCTGTAACTACTGTCACTTTTCAAGGAGTGACAACAGATTTAATGAGATGCTGAACGTGTAACTATGAATTTAGTTTAACCTGAGATGAAAGAAACTACATTGATGTTGTAATGTTACCTAATGATGAGCTAAACGACGTAATAATACGGAGTTAGTTACTACGCTGACTGAGCTAAAGGCCATGAGTGCCGCCGCACCAGAGGGGCTGAGAACAAAACCCCAATTTGGTAATAAAACACCTGCTGCCAGAGGAATACCAATGGTATTGTAGGCAAAAGCCCAGAATAAATTTTGGCGAATTTTGTTGAAGGTGGCACGACTGAGGCGAATTGCTTGGACAACATCACTCAAGCGATCGCGCATCAAGACTATTTGGGCTGTTTCCATTGCGACATCTGTGCCAGAGTGTAAAGCAATGCCGACATCAGCTTGAGATAATGCAGGTGCATCATTGATTCCATCGCCAATCATGGCAACATGATGAGCAGATTCGGCTTGCAGTTCTTGAATGACGGCGGCTTTTTTGCTGGGAGGAACGCCTGCAATCACATCAGTGTGATCTATACCCAACTTTTGGGCGATCGCACTAGCAGCTTCTGGGCGATCGCCACTTAAAAGCATCACCCGCAAACCCATCTGGCGTAACTGTTCTACTGTGGTGTGAGCATCTTCTCTGAGGGTATCTTGCACGCCAATCACACCCGCCAAAATTCCAGCAACGGCAACACCGACAATGGTTTTCCCCTCTTTTGCTAGCTCTTTAGCTGACTGTTGTGCTGTCTCATCAATTACAACACCATGCCAACTCAACCATTCCCAGTTCCCTAACAGTACCGTTTCACCATCCACCACCGCCGATACACCCAATCCCGGTTCAGTGTGGAAGTCTACAGCCTCTGGAATCGCTAACTGTAGACGCTTGGCTTCCTGCTGAATGGCTTTAGCGAGGGGATGGTAAGTGCCACTTTCCACGGCGGCGGCAAGTTTTATTAGAGCATGGGGCATGAAATTTCTCCCCTGCTCTCCTGCTTCCCAGTTTCCAACCACCAAACAATCAGTAACTTGCGGATTACCCGTGGTGAGTGTACCTGTTTTATCGAAGACCACGGTGTTGAGTTTGTGGACTTTTTCTAAAACGTCGCCACCTTTGATTAATAGACCCTGTTCTGCACCGATGCCTGTACCAACTAAAATGGCTGTGGGTGTTGCGAGTCCTAAAGCGCAGGGACAGGCGACAACCATGACAGCGATCGCTAGTTTTAAACTAATTAGGAGTGGAGCGTGCTGAGTGCTGAGTGCCGGGTGCTGAGTTGTGTGTGCGGCGTGGCTCATGATTTCTATGCCACTGGTAGTAGTGACATCAGGCCAAATATGAGTGCCGAAACAGTACCAAAAGATAAATGTCAAGGCTGAGGCTGTTAATACCCCGTAGGTAAAGTAACCGGCTACGGTGTCGGCTAATTTTTGGACTGGGGCTTTGCGGGTTTGGGCAGCTTCTACTAAGGCGACGATGTGGGCTAAGGTAGTGTCAGCACCTGTACGGGTGGCTTGGATAGCGATCGCGCCTGATTGGTTGATAGTGCCTGCGGCGACTGTATCTCCCGGTTGTTTAATCACCGGCACTGCTTCCCCAGTCAGCATGGACTCATTTATTGTTGTCTGGCCAAAACGGACTTCGCCATCTACAGGGATTTTATCTCCTGGCAAAACTTGCACCCATTCCCCAACTTTGACTTGTTCGGCGGGAATTTCGATGGTATTTGTTCCCAGTCCTATCTTTTCTGTGTCTGGGTTAGGAATTAATCGCGCTGTCTGTGGTTGAAGTGCTAGCAGCTTCCTAAATGCGGCGGCGGCTTTACCTCTGGCTTGTTGTTCTAATGTCCTACCTAAGAGGATAAAGCCCAGCATCATCACTGGTTCGTCAAAGAAACACTCCCAACCGAGTTGAGGAAAAAATAATGCTACGACGCTGGCTGTGTAGGCTGTGAGAGTTCCTAATCCCACTAAGGTATTCATGTTGGGTGCATTCCGCCGCCAACCTAGCCACCCATCTATTAAAATGGGGCGACCAGGAATTAATAGTGCTAGGGTTGCCAAACCATAATGAAACCAGATGTTATCCAATGCAGGTAAGATTTGGCTGCCGAGATTGCCCAAATGTCCTATACCTGAGAATAACAATAGCACCGCCGCGATCGCCAACTGTTGCCACGCAGCACGCATTTGTTGGCGTTGTCGTTCTGTGGGGTCTTTTGATGTCGATTTGCCTGCTACTTTGTCATTAGCTTTCCGGAGTTGAGTAGGGAATCCGGTTGCTGTCAATTTCTGGGCTAATAGTTCTGGGTCTACTGCACCCGTTTCCGATTCTACAACTGCTACCTCTGTAGCCAGATTCACACAAGCACTCTTGACTCCTGGATATTGGATGAGTTGTCTTTCTACTGCACTCACACAACCAGCACACTTCATACCCCCAACATCTAAAAGAATTTTTTCTCTAGTCGGGGTCGGTTCTAAGTCAAGCTGAGTTTTCGGGACAAGTTGCATGGCAGGTTTTTAGATTCGCTATAAGAATTCTGGCGTTTGCATAAAAGCACCTCTAATTTGAGGGTAGCGAAATCTGGAACTAAGACTCAATTGTAAATATATTAAATTTACGAATGGGGCATCATCAGTTATCAGTCATCAGTCACTATTCACTGATTTAACTCCCCAATCCCTTCTAACTCCGACTCCAACGTTGGGAAGTCACGTAGATCAAAGTTACAAGCTGAATTGGTAGGAAGATAATCAGACTCTTCAAGAAATAGTGGACTTCGATGTTAGACATAGCACTAACATAGCCCATTCCCACAAATACAAATATTACCCAGGTTAGATACTTACGTTTGCTGGTAAACATATCAGGTTAAATTAATTACAAGTATTAAAAAGGCACTAGTACCGCAAGGCGGAAATCAAATGCCATGCTGTACTAGGAGTTAGAAGCTAGTCGATGCCTAATGCCTGATTTTAAAACCAACCCTGTTTATTTACTATATAAGTGTCAACAAATTGTTCAGGAGTTTTGTTTAAGTAGATCATGCCTTCAACTAAACCAACAAGCTGCATAATTAACAAAGTCATGCCGTAGGAAAAAGTACCCCCAACGACGGATATAACCAACATAATAAAGCCTTCTGGAGCATATCCTAAAATAAATTTATGCACTCCAAAACCACCGAAAATAATTCCACAATAGCTAGCTAATAATTGTTTGTGAGTTTGAGTTGGGTTGAGATTTGCCATCTGGTTTCTGCTCCTTGAAACTATGTGTAAAACTAAGGTTCTTACTGTGATTAGATCAAGCAAATATATTTTGACTGAGTTGGTATTAGAAGTTTTGCCCACACTTATAGAAATGTGGGTGAAACTAGTCTCTAATAGTCGTGGATAGATAAGCTACTAAGAATTAGATTGAGTAGTTCATCTAGTTATGCCTGGAATTATCTTGTTTATTTATGGCTATGGCAATCCTGTTCTATTTTTAAGAATTGCGAGACTTTACAGGGTTCTCGGCTCTCAAAAAAGATTTAGGAAGGCTACATTAACCATATTGACGAAATAAACTAGGTCAGTATTATTACAGATTTTGAGTAAATAGTCCTCTTTCACGAGAATTAATTTTAAATTAATACGTGAAAGTAGCTTTACCATACCACTCCCTACTCTTATACCCGTATTATCTCCGGATTTTTATCGGAGATGGTCACAATCTTCAAGATAACTTTAATGGAAATTACCTGCGTCAGATACAGAGGGAGGGTTTACTCCGGCGAAAAAATCCTATGATTACCTTCAGTATAAGAGAATGGTTGCAGTTTAAATTGTATTCATTCACCTGTGTTTATGACCATTAATCACACCGGGACTAGTCAATACATAATTCCGGGTTGGAGTGCTTAAGGATGGTAATCAACACTATAAGAACGAACTGAGTTATCCAGATGATAATAAAAATCTACTTGGAAATTTTGTAATCTATTTAACAGTATTACTGGTTATATATTCATAAATTCTATGTCTGTCATGAAATTGGTATATGATTTGATATTAGCTAATCATAATAGCCAAAAAATTTAGTTATGGGCAGAGAAAACTAAATATTTTTATGATTAGCAACCGTGTAGTTTCAGTTTGATTAATTACCGCTACCCAAGAGAAACAGACTGATGAGTGTGCCGCTATTCCAGAGGCTGTGCAGTAGTATGGGTGCAAGTAGGTTGCGCGATCGCGTGTAAACTACTCCTAAGACGATACCCAAAGCTGTCAATGGTAGGACTTCTGATAAACTCAGGTGCGCGATCGCAAATAACAAACCACTGGCGAGAATTGATCCCCAGACTGGTAGGTACTTAGTTAAAGAAGGTAATAAAAAGCCGCGAAATAGGACTTCTTCAAACAGAGGAGCAGCGATCGCAGCTGTGACGTAAAATATCCCCAGTGCTACAAAGTCTTGGCTTTCCAGTGCTAGTTGTAATAAAGGGTTACTACCACCCTGTCCTTGCCATAGTTGCTGATTAATCAAGGAAACAATGACAACTATAGGTAAAGCGGCGCAATATCCCCCCAATCCCCACAAAAACCAATTATCCCGTAGTTGTAATTTAAACCAGAGTCTTGGTAAAGGGAAAAACCGCTTGATGGAGAAATACATTACCAATAGCGCACCCACAGCCACTAACAGGTAACTAATTAACACATAAACGGCTTGCAGGCGTACATCCCCAACGGGACGCGGAATTGGGAGTGTTAAGAGCAAAGCGGGAACAAAAACCTGTCCCATGAAGAAAAAGCCGACAACAAAAACCTGTAGTATAGTTTCCCCATCCCAAGGTGTTGTCCAAGGTAAGTCACCATTTTGCGCTAATAAAGCCTCTTTCCCTTTAATTAAGCGTTGAGCAGTTAAGGAAATCAAGAGGATTACTCCCACCAAGGCAGTGAGCGCAGGGACAGTACCAATAAATGCTAACTTGAACACAGCCTGAGTCGCCGCATCTTGTTGTACTGCTTGCACTTCTAATAAAGCTGCTTGGCGTTGCTGGAGTTGGTAGAGTTGAACCAAAGCTGTAGAACTAAACCAACCTGTTAAATTATTTTGAATCTGTTGTTGAGCATCAGGTAACAGACGTGGGGGATCACTCCATAGTCCAATTAATACAGCAGCCGTTTCTTTAGTGCTGAGTGCTGAGTGCTGAGTGCTGAGTGCTGAGTTTTGAGTGCTGAGTGCTGAGTTTTGAGTGCTGGATTCTGTTTCTAATCGCTGTTGTAATTCACTCCAGGTTTTGAGTGCTGTATCTGTCTTTCCTTGTTTGGCTTGTAAAATTCCCAACTGTAAGTCTAATTCAGCTAGGAATTTTTGCATTTTTTGTTGGGACTGTTCTAGCTGCTTTACCTTATCTGAGCGAGAAGTATCGATGGTGGGAGGGACTTCTGGTAGTGGTTTAGGTGGTGTAGGAATTGCATCTGTAGAGCGCAGTTGTGCAAGTTGGCTTTGAACTTTTACCAAATTAGTCTGCACAGATTGACGTGTTTCTCGGTATTTCTCCGTAGCACTTTCGAGGGGTTGATCCCCCAGGATTGCTTCTCGAATCGCCTGGGAGCTATCATCTTGACTATCTGCTGCTTGCCAAGCTTGCGCTTGCAGAGCAATATTAGTTTGATAGAGTTCCAAGCGAGTTTGAAACTGCGGTTCTTGCAAAGTACCGAATAGAGATGAAGCGGCAAATAAAACTGCGATCGGTGTCAGTATAAAGAATAAAAATATTCGTTTGAGTGTCATCTGTCCCCCTTTGTCGAACCAGTGGGAGAGAGTCCCCCTTGGGAATTATCGCAAGAAAACGCGAATGGTGGATCGATATGATGAATATTATGAGTTGGCGATCGCTCTTACCATGCT
Source organism: Anabaena sp. UHCC 0399 (assembly GCF_034931465.1). NCBI lineage: Bacteria > Bacillati > Cyanobacteriota > Cyanophyceae > Nostocales > Nostocaceae > Anabaena > Anabaena sp. UHCC 0399. The sequence goes on from NZ_JAYGGZ010000013.1 coordinate 99,077, forward strand.
AAATTACAACCCATTACACTGCTTGCCCTCCGCTGAGGATCTACCAGATTCTGACGATGAACCTGTGGATAACGAACTACAAGATTTAATTCCCAGCTTGCTCAAAGCCATCCTAGCTTGGATATGGTCAAGCCGGATGGATTGGTTTTTCGGGGTTGATATGGGAATTTATTACGATCCTGAACAGCCACCAATTGTCCCCGATGGTTTTCTCAGCTTGGGAGTTGAGCGCGTTTTTGATGAGAATTTGCGCCTCAGTTACGTACTGTGGGAAGAAAAAGTCATGCCAATGATGACTTTAGAAGTTGTTTCTCACAGACGCAGGGGAGAATATACTTACAAAAAGAAACTTTACTCTGAGATGGAGGTTTTATATTATGTTGTTTACAATCCCCAACGGCGGAAAAAACCACCTTTAGAAGTTTATAAGTTAATCAATAATGAATATGTATTGCAACCGGGAAATCCTGTTTGGTTGGCAGAGATAGGTTTAGCCATTGGTTATGAACAGGGAACTTATCAAGGAATTATAAGAGATTGGTTGTATTGGTATGATGCCCAAGGTGTGAGATATTTGTCACCTGAAGAAAGAGCGATCGCCTCTGAACAACGCGCTCAAAGATTAGCAGATGAATTGCGAAAACTAGGAATAGATCCTGATAGTTTAATTTGATATTCCGTAAGGCAATCACACTTATGTTGTGTTTTTCTTGCATAGTGTGACTGCTCATAGGATTCAAAGATTGTAATACGTTAACCTGAGTTCGGGATAAGAAATCCTCAAAAGCCTTGACTTATCGTTGTTCGGTCTGAAGCTCTGTTTTCATCTATTCTCAATAAGACATATTGTTGAGATTAGTTTCATTTGTGAACCTTATTGACAAAAGGATTCCACTTTAATCCCTGCTTTGATCACTTCCAGTTTTATTAAATCCTGACAGAATAAGCTTTTTAGCTTCTGGCTTAACCCGAACTCAGGTTACGTTAACAAACAGCTATACTTCTCATATATGTTATTGCTATAAATACTAGCAAAAAAAGTAAGAGAAAATTCTAAATATTAATATTACCTATGATTAAAAACCTAATTTTTTCGGATATTATTTCTTACCCAAACACGAAATAATTTGAGCAAAGCAATTTCACCCATGCTTTTGCTTTGCTGAATAAATCTGCTGATATCATTTACAGACACTATAGGAAAGGCAAGACTAAATTCATGCTCAATATATTGCCCTTCTACCAAATGATAAAATTTTAAATCTTGCCCGTCATACCTCCACAATTCAGCAATACCTAACGCTGAGTAAATATTAAATTTATTCACTGAACTACTAGTAATATCAATTTCAATTGCTAAATCAGGCGGCGGATCTGTTTCTAAATTTAATTTTTCTTTACCTCTCACTCTAAATTCATTTTGAATGTAGTAACAGTTATCTGGTTCTATACCTCGTTTAGCTAATGGGAGTTTTAAGGTTGTAGAGCCAGCACTTTTTATTTCTAAGTCTAATTCCTCAACTAGAGTAAATATTAAACGATCAAACTGAATTTTAGGGTTTTCGTGTTCAAAAAGTGGGGTCATAATTTCTAAAACGCCACAGTCATAGGCAAACCTAGAGCCTCTATCCTCCCCTGTGTCTCTCAGCAAAGCTTCAAAGGTTTCCCAGCTAACGTTATGTAAGACTGTTCTTTGTTCGGCAGGGGTTGACTGTATGAGCATATGAAAATACTTATTCTGTCAAAATATGCGATAAAATTCCTAAGATTTTACCTATATTATTAATATAATATTCACTTAAGTCAATTTCGACCACTTGTTCATAAAGTTTAAGAAATTTCCAGTTAGTACCTGTAGTTACAGTACCGTAAATAGTCTGAATATTATTACCTTCACGTTCATTAAATAATTTTGCTGCTATCATCTCGGCTACACATTGACCTAAGCCAGCATTGATATTTTCTTTTTTTGCTTCTACAATCGTGACAACTGGTGCATTTAAAATTAATAATTCTGGTGAAAGACTAATAATAAAGTCACAATTTCCATTTAACCCTTGTGCTGATTCTACAGTAAAATCAATGCCAGAAAATAAGCTAATTTGATTATTTAAATATTTTCTAATCGCAATTAAAATTGGTGCAATAATCATCTCAGAGCGAGATTTTTCTGTATTACTAGCAAGAGCTAATGGTATATTTTCTTTTAATACTTCTGCCAGTAATTCGGGACAATCTATTTCTGGTACAGATGCAAAGATATCTACTTTATCGGCAATGGTTAAACCAAAAGTTTTCCTAACTTTGTCTAAAGTAAAGTCACTGTATGACATTTTAGCAACTCCTGTAAATTAGTTGCGAGAAATAAAATACCCGACTGCTTCAAGAAGTCGGGTATCTGTGATTTACAATTAGGGTATTTTTAAGCAAAAATACCAGCAAAAAAGTCAATGGTTTCCTTGAGTGCTTTGATGAATACATCAATTTCCTCGCGGGTGTTGTAGAAAGATAAACTGACTCTTGCGGTGGCGGGTAAACCCATGTGACGGTGTAAAGGTTGAGTGCAGTGGTGTCCAGAACGGATGGCTACACCTTCTTGATCTAATAATGTAGATAAGTCGTTAGCGTGGACACCTTCAACGGTGAATGCTGCTAAGGCGGCTCTACCTTCTCCGTTTGCGTCGGGTTTTGGCCCGTAGATTCTAATTTGAGGAATTTGTGCTAATTCTTGGAACAAATAAGCTGTTAATTCTGCTTCGTAGGCGTGGATTTTATCCATACCTATATTAGTAAGATAATCTATGGCTGCACCCAGGGCGATCGCTTCCCCAATTGCAGGTGTCCCCGCTTCAAATTTATGGGGTAATTCTGCATAGGTGGAATGGTCTAAATACACTTCAGCAATCATCTCACCACCGCCAAAAAATGGTGGCATTGCTTCTAGTAATTCCAACTTACCATACAAAAAACCTATACCAGTCATCGCGCACATTTTATGCCCAGATGCTACCAACCAATCACAGTCGATTTGTTGGACATCAACAGGCATATGAGGAACACTTTGACAAGCATCAACTAAGAATTTCGCGCCGTATCTGTGAGCAATTTTTGCAATCTCTGTCACTGGATTAATACAACCCAGTGTATTAGAAACATGAACTATAGAAACTAATTTAGTTTTCTCGGAAATCAGTTGTTTAAACTGTTCCAAATCTAAGGTTTCTTCTGGTGTTAATTCCACAAACCTGAGAACTGCACCTGTTTTCTGAGCAACAAATTGCCAAGGAACAATATTACTGTGGTGTTCCATCACCGACAGAATAATTTCGTCCCCAGCTTTTAAATTGTTCATTCCCCAGCTATAAGCTACGAGGTTAATAGCTTCGCTGGCGTTGCGTGTATAGACGATTTCTTGGCGGGAGGCTGCATGAATAAATTTAGCAATTTTATCCCGTGCGCCTTCATAAGCATCGGTGGCTTTAGCACTGAGGGTATGCGCTCCACGATGCACGTTGGCGTTATATTGTTCGTAGTAATCCCTGAGTGCATTTAAGACGAACAACGGTTTTTGTGATGTCGCCGCATTATCTAAATAAACCAAAGGTTTATCGTTGATTTCTTGATGCAATAGTGGGAAATCAGCACGAACTTTATCAGCCAGGGTTTTGGTAGAAGTATAAGTCATTGGTAATTCGTAATTCCTAAGTTGTAATTTGTAATTCGTAATTTTTTTACTACTTATCAATTACGAATTACAAGTTATTCAGTCATTGGCTAATGACTTAAAACTAGTGACTGTGTTTAACAATCTGTCTCGCAATGAGGAGACGGGGATTTGGTTGATGATTTCGGTGGCGAAGGCGTTAACTAATAACTTCCGCGCGTCGTTGGCATCAATACCCCGACTTTGCAGATAGAATATTTCATCATCTTCTAACTGGCTGACTGTTGCACCGTGAGCGCATTTTACGTTGTCGGCGGTGATTTCTAGTTGGGGTTTGGTATCAACTCTGGCTTTCGATGATAGCAGCAAGTTGCGGTTTAACTGGGCTGCATCGGTTAGTTGGGCTGGTTTGGGTACAAAAACCTTACCGTTGAAGACTGCGTGAGCGCGATCGCCTACAATACATTTATGTAGTTGCTTGCTTGTACCATAGGGATGATTGAGTGCGATCGCACTGTGAGTATCTCCTAATTGGTTGCCTGCAATCATTGTCAAACCGTTGAGGGTGGTTTCGGTTTGTTCGCCAGTTTGCAAAATCTCTAAGTTATGCCGTGATATTTTCCCACCCAATGAGATGGCGTGACAAGTATAGCGACTATAACGAGCTTGAGTAATAGCAGTTTTCCCAATATGAAAAGCCTGTTTACTTTCTTGCTCAATTCTAGTGTGACTCACATGGGCATTATCTGCGATCGCAATTTCCGTAACTGCATTGGTGAGATAAACTTGCTCTTCCCCTTGGGGGTTCGCGACAAACTCTTCAATTACATTTACCTGTGAACCACTTTCCGCCACCACCAAACATCGGGGTTGGGAAATAGTCGCAGTTTCACCTGCAACCGAAATAAATAACAGATGAATGGGTGTATCAACGACTACGTTTTTTGCCACCAATACGACTGCTACATCAGATATTCCCGCCGTGTTGAGGGCTGTAAATACTTCTAATGCTCCCTCAGCTTGGGCTAAATGTTGTTGTACACGCTCCTGCTCAGTTACAGGTAACGCAGATAAATTCCCTATAACTACACCAGTCGGTAACTCTGCAACTGCTGATAACTCCGGCGCGTAAACACCATTGACAAATACCAACCGACTATTACCTGCTTCCGGTAACGTTAACGCGGTGATGTCGGGAGAGGTTGCTTGCTCTACATGATTGAACGTCACCTGACGCAACGCTGACAAATCAGTAAACCGCCATTCTTCCTCACGAGTAGTAGGAATAGTTGCATGACGTACCCAATTAGCCGCGCGATCGCGCAATTCCTGTAACCACCCTGTGGTAGCTGGTGCTGTCACCTGATTTAACAACGCCACTAAATTAGCGTCTCTATCTAACAGAGTAGATGTCAAACTCACCACTTCCGAGTTAGGGATAGAACTAGGAGAAACTTTACTAGACATTACACAGCTACCTCAACCGCAGTTTCTTCCAACAGCCAGTCATAACCGCGAGATTCTAATTCCAGTGCTAATTCTTTACCACCACTAGTGATAATTTGTCCCCGTGCCATGACGTGTACGAAGTCGGGGATAATATAGTCCAGTAACCGTTGATAGTGAGTAATCAGAATCGTGGCATTTTCTGGGTTAGCCAGTTGATTTACCCCATTAGCCACAATTTTGAGTGCATCAATATCTAAGCCAGAATCCGTCTCATCCAAAATTGCCAACTTCGGTTCTAGTAGAGCCATCTGCAAAATTTCGTTGCGCTTTTTCTCCCCGCCAGAAAACCCTTCATTCAGACTGCGATTCAGGAAAGAGGGATTCATCTTCACCACATCTAACTTTTCCTCAATCAAGTCATCAAAATCGAAAGCATCTAACTCTTCCAAACCTTGAGCCTTGCGACGAGAATTATAAGCCACCCGCAAGAAATCCAAATTACTCACACCGGGAATTTCCAAAGGATATTGAAACGCCAGAAATACCCCAGCCCTAGCCCGTTCCTCCGGTTCTAGTTCCAGCAAATTTTGCCCTTGAAAAATTATCTCCCCGCCAGTCACAGCATAAGCCGGATGTCCCGACAACACCTTAGAAAAGGTACTCTTCCCAGAACCATTCGGCCCCATAATGGCGTGAACCTCACCAGCCCGAACTTCCAAATTCACACCCTTGAGAATTGGCGTACCATCAACCTCAGCCGTCAAATCCTTCACCGACAAAATAACTGCACTATTTTCAACAATCATGTTCTCTCTCTTCTCTCTCCGCGTACCTTTGCGTTTACCTTGGCGTACCTTTGCGTTTAAATTCAAAGGTACTAACCCACACTACCTTCTAATTTCATGCTCAATAATTTATCGGCTTCCACCGCAAATTCCATAGGTAGCTGATTAAAGACATCCTTACAGAAGCCGCTAATCATCATAGAAATCGCATCTTCGGGTGAAATGCCCCGTTGAGCGAAGTAAAATAGCTGATCTTCCCCAATTTTGGAAGTAGAAGCTTCATGTTCTACCTTCCCAGTGTTATTCTGTACCTGAATATAAGGGAAAGTATTAGCATGAGCATTATCCCCAATTAGCATCGAATCACACTGAGAATAGTTACGCGCCCCGTCAGCTTTAGGATTAACTTTCACCAAACCCCGGTAACTATTACTAGAATTACCTGCGGAGATTCCTTTAGAGATAATTGTGCTGCGGGTGTTCTTCCCGATGTGAATCATTTTCGTACCGGTGTCGGCTTGCTGCATATTGTTTGTCAACGCCACCGAGTAGAATTCACCAACGGAGTTATCACCCACTAATACGCAGCTGGGATATTTCCAAGTTATGGCTGAACCAGTTTCCACTTGTGTCCAAGAAATTTTAGAATTCACACCTTGACACAAACCGCGCTTGGTGACAAAGTTGTAAATCCCGCCTTTCCCGTTAACATCACCGGCGTACCAGTTTTGAACGGTGGAGTATTTAATCTCGGCGTTGTCGAGGGCGACGAGTTCCACTACAGCCGCGTGCAGTTGGTTGCTGTCGTACATCGGTGCGGTGCAACCTTCCAAGTAGGAAACGTAGCTACCTTCTTCAGCCACAATCAAAGTCCGTTCAAATTGTCCCGTGTCACCGGAGTTGATGCGGAAGTAGGTAGATAATTCCATTGGGCATTTTACGCCTTTAGGAATATAGACAAAAGAACCATCACTAAAAACTGCCGCATTGAGGGCAGCGAAGTAATTATCAGCAATGGGGACAACACTACCCAGATATTTTTTGATTAGTTCTGGGTGTTCTTGCAGTGCTTCGGAAATTGAGCAGAAGATTACGCCATCTTCGGCGAGTTTTTCCTTGAAGGTGGTGGCGACGGAAACGCTATCGAAAATCGCGTCTACCGCAACGTTGGCAAGACGTTTCTGCTCAGATAGAGAAATGCCTAACTTCTCGAAGGTTTCTAAGAGGGTAGGATCTACCTCATCTAAGCTGTTGAGTTTTGCTTTCTGCTTTTTTGGCGCAGAATAATAGATAATATTCTGATAGTCGATAGGTGGATAGGTGACGCTCGGCCAAGTTGGCTCGGTCATTTTTAGCCACTGGCGGTAAGCTCTGAGACGAAACTCCAGCATGAACTCCGGTTCATTCTTCTTGGCGGAGATTATGCGGACAACATCCTCGTTTAGTCCACGCGGAATTGTGTCGGCTTCTATATCAGTGACAAAGCCGTACTTGTAAGGTTGGTTGACTAAGGTTTTGACAGTAGCACTCATCGCTAGTGGTCTCTTATGTTCAGGAATTTGTTCTCTTTAAGGATGGGAGACGGCTTAGGGTTGGCTCGCTTCCCATCTTGTCTAACCGTGTGGTTAGACGGTTGTTACAATAAGAATATAGACTAAAACAACATGGTTGTTGTTTAACGTATTTACATTGTACGCTAGATTAACAACAACAATGTTGTCAAAGTCAAATTTTCTCAAAAAATTTTTTGGACTAAGATGGCGACTACTCAGCAGTCCTCAACTAAGCAAGAGATCCTAGAGTATCTCCTAAAAAACTCCCAGGCGACGGCCTTTGATCTCGCAGAAATGTTAGATGTCAGCCCCCAAGCGATTCGTCGTCATCTCAAAGATTTGGAGGCGGAAGAGTTAATTGTCTACTCAACCACTGTACAAGCTGGGATGGGGCGACCACAGCACATTTATCAATTAAGTCGTCAAGGACGCGATCGCCTACACAAATCAGCCAGCGATCGCCACGGTGATTTTGCCGTTTCCCTCCTCGACACCTTAGCCGAAACGATGGGACACGAGCAATTCAAGTCAATTTTACAAAAACAGTGGGAACGTAAAGCCCAAGAATATTGCGATCGCGTCGGTAACGGTTCACTCCAAGAACGGGTAGCGAATTTAGTCGCACTACGAAAAGCTGAAGGTTTCATGGCGGAATATCACCCTGTAGATTCCCCTGATTCAACAGAGGAGGAACGGTTTATCTTCATAGAACATAATTGTGCAATCTCTAACGTCGCTGAGTCATTCCCTAGCGTTTGCGGACATGAACTAGAAATGTTTGCGGCTGTTCTCCCAGACTGTACAGTTGAGCGTACCCATTGGCTAATCAACGGCGAACATCGTTGCGGCTATCTAGTCCAAGCCCGCAAATAAAAATCAGGTAAATTGCTTATCATATTCAGTTTAGGTCATGAATTATAGCCAATTGGTAAAGGGTTTTACCAAATTAGAGGCTAATATTACCCAAAACTAACTTTTGATATACATTTAATTTTAAGTTATGGATTTCCCACCACAGCAATCATCAACTCAATTCCTCACGTTAGAAGAATCAGCAAAAGTAGATGCAGCCCTTTTATCTTCACCCGAAAAATTTCTGGCAAGATTAACAATTTCCTCACTGAAACTTTTAAAACATATCGCTCAAGAGTATAGTGTTGCTATGGAAGATTTAACAACACAACAATTAATCGATTGGTTTGAAAAAGACGGTAAAATTCGCAGAGAGGAAGGAATAGAAACTGCTTATTTGAAGTGGTAAATGATTTTAAATTTGGCAGTACCATGTACTAGTTTTGATCTAAGAAAAACTCGCTACCAGGTTCAAACCAGTAACGAGTATGATATTTTTATTTTTTTGGATGTTTGTAGTTGTTAAGTATTATGGTAGCCGCTGGTTCGAGGGCTACGAACTCCAACAGTTGCACCTATCAAAGCAGCAGCTAAACCTAACAAAGAACCAAGTACAAACCACCATAAAGCCCTAGAAGTAGCAGCAGCAACATCACGAGCTTGTTCAGGAGTTAACTGAGGTATGTTCTGCGGTATAACAACGCCTCCTGGTTGTTGTACTTGGTTGATAACCGCCCCAGCATTGTAAGCAGCAACGCCAAAAGCACCGGAGACACCGCTTGCTAATAGCCAAGAACTCAGTGCTAAAGTGGTTGCCCAGAGAATTGCGCCGTTGAGGAGAGCCGTATTACGGTTCATGGGGCCACAAGCGCGACTTGTCACCCAACCTCCAACAAATAGGGAAATTAACAAAGCAATAGTTGACCAAATCCCTACATTACCTGCAACATCAGGTGTAATACTTCTAGGCGCACCTGAGCCGGCAATTGTGCCTGCTCCAATAGCGGCAAAGAAGGAACTCAAAATTAACTGTGTAGCTAAAGCAACTAACACACCAGAAATTATTGGCCCCCAGCGCACACGGTCATGATACTCACCTAGTCTACCAGCCACCACCGCAGGTTCAGGCTGAACAACATCGTCACCTACTCGATTTATGTATGACATAATCTACTTTCTCCCTTGCTATATTTATTCAGCAAAGTTCTCTTAGGTTAGTTATATTTATGCTTACGTTAAAATTAAATGGCGAATCTTAGATTTTAATATCTATCAGCAGAAAGAGTTATTCTCTCTATCGTGAGTCATATGGAATATGTATATTTAGAAACTTTGATTTTGTGACTTATTCTTGAATTTTGCTTTTCATCTTTATTTTAAAATATTTTTGTTGAATGTTATAAATTTATTTTCTCTAAGATTATCCAGCTTTTCAAGAATTTGCCATTATGCCTTTTTAATCAAAAATATAAAGGTTAAAATACCAGTAATTAATCATACAAACTAAAACCTTCTGCTCATAAATTATTCCCAAACTATAACCAAAGAGATAGAGGAATTCTCTTCAATTTGTGAAAATTGCCAGTAGAGACAGTAGTAATGCTACGTCTCTACATCTGCTAACTAACGTAATTTCACCGCCGTACCTGTGGCAGTGATCAGTAACAAAACCCCTGACTGATCAACATTAATAGTACCAGTATCAATTTCGATACCGATGACAGCATTAGCACCTAAACGCAATGCGCGTTGTTCTAATTCTTCTATGGCTTTCTTTTGTCCTTGTTCAAATAGACGTTCGTAGCTACCTGTACGTCCACCAATTACATCCCGAATGCCAGCTAAGAAATCCCGCAAGAAATTACTACCATAGACAACTTCCGCCGTCACAATACCTAAATATGCGTCAATTACCCCGCCTTGAATTACATCAGTTGTAGTCAAAATCATAACTTATCCTCATAGATGGCTGATTGGCTCATCCTTATGTATTCTTACTAACAGTGTTTTTAGAGTAGCATACTGTGTCCTTAATCACTTTCCACTATTTGGCTGAATTTTATCTAAAAAATATCTCATAAAGCATGAGAAATTTGGAAGTAATAAATAGAGAGATTCGATACATCATGAGGGAATGAGCAAGTGTTATGATATCAGGTGATTGAGGCTTAAGACTGTTTCAGCAAGACTTACAGCTTTTTAAAATTTAATTTTTAATAGATAAAACAATGGTTCTAAAAAACAACTAAATTCCAACAGCCTAATTAATTAGTATGGTATATTTAGTCGCTTTTCAATGATAGCTTGACTCAGTATAAACCCCAGATTTTTGGCATTATGCACGGCTAGGGAATATACTGATTATTAATATTTTATGAAGGTAGACAAATACAGTTTTCAAAAAGTAAAATTTTTGTTTTAATGAACAAGAAAAAAGTTCACTATAATTTAGGGGAATTTACTGTGTACAAACGCATATCACTTATAGTTGGGATTTTGTTATTGGGATCTGGTGCTGTGAGTATTCCCTCTGTGGCTCAGGCTCAGACCTTGGTAGCCCAAGCGAATAGAGCAGAATTAAAGCAAATGTTGGAGGAAGGGAAGCGGCTAGTAGACGCTGGTGATTATAATGGGGCGATCGCAATTTATCAACGAGCTGCAGGACTAGACAATCGCAATGCTAAAATCCATTCTGGGATTGGCTACCTCTATGCTCAACAAGGAAATTTACAGGCAGCACTAGCATCATACCGTCGAGCGATCGCCATTGACCCCAACAATAGTGATTTTCTCTATGCTGTGGGTTATATCAAAGGCAATATGGGCGATACTCGTGGCGCGAAAGAAGCGTATCGCCGCGCCATACAGCTCAACAGAGCTAATATTAACGCTTATATAGGATTAGGTATCACCCAATCACGGATGGGAGACTACACAGCAGCTAACTGGGCATTTGAGGAAGCAATGAAGCTGGATAGGAACAATGCTCAAACCTATGAATTTATGGCTGCAATGTATAAACAACGCCGCCAAACCAAACAAGCGAGCAACTTATTGCAAAAAGCACGTGACTTGTATCGCCGGCGGAATGACTCTGATGGGGTAGCCAGAGTAGAAGCGATGTTGCAGCAGTTAGGAGGATGAAATTTAATCTAATTGTTGTCCCGTAACTTTGACAAAAATATCTTCTAAATTAGAAAAACACACCATCATTCCCGTTTTATCTTGTCTGTTGATTCAGATAACTGTTTATTTCTGCCAAAGAAGGGAAAAGTCAAGACTTCCACGCCGCGCACCATCTTCTCCGGCTGCGCTGATATCTAATTGCTTCAATGCTAAACCTTCACCGTGAACTGAACGCAGCTAGAGATGAGTTTAGCAGCATCCACAATCCCAATGCGTCTTAGTTTAGATAAAAACTCGACCTCATCCAAAATAATGATTCGTTAGCAATTAAAGTTTGTAGTAAGCACTTTAGTGCTTAAAAACATCAGGACTAAAGTCCTTACTACAAACCCTCAAAAATACAGTGATGGAGAAACTTCTGCAACTTAGCTTTAATAATGGGCAAATAGCATCTGCTACTCAGGTGCAGCAACTAACGGAATTACCCCAAGCTTTAAAGGAAATGGGGTTAAACGTTGCACGACCTACTTTAGTAGTTGTGGGGGGAGCAAGTAAGATGTCTGAAGCAGAGTTTCTGCAAATTCAACGGTTATTTATAGAAGTTTTAGCTCCCCTAGCAGAAAATTTAGATGCTTATGTTGTGGATGGGGGTACTGATGCGGGAGTGATGCGCTTGATGGGTGAGGCGCGAACTAAAATCGGTGCTAAATTTGCTTTGATTGGTGTAGCACCTCTAAGTAAAGTTGCTTTACCTAATTCTTTAGAACCGCCTGCTGATTCCACTTCTCTAGAACCGAACCATAGTCATTTTATTTTTGTTCCGGGTAGCAATTGGGGTGATGAATCTCCTTGGTTAGCTCAATTAGCAACTATGTTGGCTAATGGCTCACCTTCCGTAACCATACTTATAAATGGTGGTGAGATTACTTTTGAGGATGCTTTACAGAATGTGAATGCTAAAAGGTTAGTGATTGTGATGGCTGGTAGTGGTAGAACCGCAGATATACTAGCAGGTGCATTGCATGGAGAGGATACAGATATAAGGGCTATAGAATTAGCTAAATCTGGTATATTACACTACATTAATTTATTTGACTCAGAAGCAGGATTTGAGAGTTTAGCCGAAATAATTAAGAGTGTGCTTTCTACCTCAAAATGAAAAATGGCTAAGAAAAAGGATAATTATCAAGAATTTTTAAAGCAAGATTTTAATCAATTATTTGATAGTCTAAAACTAGGAGAAGTACAGAAACATTTTTTGCGATCGCGCTGGTTAGATCAATTACTGTGGATGGAAGGGAAGGCAAATCATTCACGCGATCGCTACTATTTTTTAAGGCTCACAACTATTATTGGCGGGGTGATTCTTCCAGCTTTAATTAGTTTCAATAGTGGTAATGTCAAAGTTAAAGAGGTTATATTTTGGTCAACTTTCGGCATTAGTCAAGTAGTAGCAATGAGTGCCGCTATTGAAGAGTTTTTTCACTATGGAGAACGTTGGCGGCACTATCGGCGGACATCTGAATCTCTCAAAACTCAAGCTTGGCAGTTTTCGCAATTAACAGGGGTTTATCGGAACTATACCAATCATGATGAGGCTTTTAATGTCTTTGCGGGTCAGATAGAAGATATTATTCAGCGCGATGTTGAGATTTATTCTACTCAGGTTGTCCAGGAGAAAAAGGAGGAACAGCCAGAGTTAGAAGATAAAAATATTTAAAGATTTGGGTAGTGTTGAAGAATATTTTTAAAGCTCACGCAGAGGCGCAGAGAAGAGCAGAAAAAACTCTGTGTTACTCTGCGTGAACCTCCGCGATACTTTGCGTTTAAACGGTAGAAGTAGACACTGTTTTAGCTGGATAATTGTTTTTAATCGCACTCCAGTCACTAGCAATAGGCATTCGCCAGCCTGTACCAAAGGCGCGGTCGGTGATTTTGAGTCCTGGGGGTGCTTGTCGGCGTTTAAATTCTGCCCTTGCTAGCATTTGGATGATTCTGTCTACGACTGTAGAATCATGACCGGCGGCGACGATTTGCGCTACTGATTGGTGTTCATTAATTAGACGTTGTAGAATATCGTCTAAAATTTCGTAGGGTGGTAGGGAGTCTTGGTCAACTTGTCCAGGTTTAAGTTCTGCGCTTGGTGCTTTGGTAATAACGTTTTGGGGAATGATTTCACCGTTGTAGTTTAGCCAATTACACAGTGAGTAGACGCGGGTTTTAGGAACGTCTGCAATTACTGCTAACCCGCCATTCATATCACCGTAGAGGGTGCAGTAACCCACTGCCATTTCTGACTTATTGCCGGTAGATAATAAGAGATAGCCAAATTTATTAGCGATCGCCATTAATAAGTTACCCCGAATCCGGGATTGGATATTTTCCTCAGCGATACCAAACTCTGTCCCTGCGAACAAATCAGCCAAGCTGTTGTCAAAACTGTGCATCAATTCGCCTATGGGTATAGTTTGGGTTTGTATCCCCAAATTCTTAGCCAATGCTAAAGCATCGCTGATGGAGTGTGCGGAACTGTAGGGAGAGGGCATCAGTACACCGAGGACATTTTCTTTACCTAGGGCTGCGGTGGCGATCGCTGCGACTATTGAGGAATCTATCCCGCCGCTTAAACCCAAGAGGATTTTAGAAAAACGGCACTTTTGGGCATAATCTCGCACTCCCAAAACTAAAGCTTGCCAAATTTCTTCGTCTTCTGAGGTGTATGCTGGGACAATAGAACCTAATTTTAAATCCCGTTGGGCTGTATCAAATTCTACTGTTAATAAATCGCTAGTAAAACCACTGGCGCGACACATGACTTCACCTTGACGATTCAACGCAAAGCTACAACCATCAAAAATTAAGTCGTCATTACCGCCAACTTGGTTAGTATAAATTATCGGTTGCTGGAAACGCACTGCACTATGCTTGAGCATTTCCTCTCGACTGCGTTGCTTACCCACTGTGTAGGGTGAAGCCGACAAATTTACAATTAAATCTACACCTAAAATTGATAAGTCAGCAATGGGATTAGCTGCATAATTGCGTTTCCCCCAAAATTCCTCATCGTTCCATAAATCTTCGCAAATTGTTACGCCGATATCAATATTATCTAGGGTGAAATAATTAGCTTGCAGTCCTGCTTCAAAGTAACGATTTTCATCAAATACGTCATAAGTTGGCAATAGTCGCTTATGAAAAAATTGCTTGACTTTGCCATTCTCTAATAAAGCGATGCTGTTATATAAAGTTTTACCGCCTGTGATATGGGCTTGATAATTTTGTTCTACAGTCCCGACTAATACAGCTAAATTAGCAGGTAAATCTCTAGCTAATTGCTGTAAATTAATACTCATTGCTTCCACAAAACTAGGATTTAATAATAAATCCCTCGGTGGATAGCCACATAAAGACAGTTCTGGGGTTAACAACAGCCGTGTCCCTTGTTTAACAGCTTGCTGTGCCATATCCAGAATTTTTTGGGCATTACCAGACAAGTCACCAATTATAGGATTAAGTTGAGCGATCGCAATTTTCATAGTTTAGTTATTAGTTGCAGTAATTCATAATTACGAATTAGATAAACACTAAAGGTTTGTCTTTGAAGGGTGCAAAGGCTTCGGCATCAAATTTATATAAACTGGCTGGACGACCTGCGCCGCGTGATACTTTGATGCGTGTATCAGATAAGAATCCTAGCTTGAGTAAACGCGCTCGAAAATTTGAATAATCAGCGAAATTATCCCCTAAAACTGTGGTGTATAACTGATATAAATCATTCAAAGTGAACATTTCCGGTAATACTTCAAACGCTACCGGACTATACTCTAATTTATTGCGTAACCTTCTATGACCATAGGCCAAAATTTCATTATGGTCAAAAGCTAATTTTGGCACTTGCTTAACTGGATACCAAGCAATACCAGTTACACCATCAGCAATTAATTCTGCTTCTTCAAATCTGACAAGAGCAAAATAACTAACTGATAAATAACGCACGCCATAACTACCAGTTGCTTCCCTGGGGTCACGTTCTGGCCCGCCAAAGGTATACAACTGTTCTAAATAAAGATTATTGACTCTGATTTTCTCTGCCATAATGCGATAAGCTGCATCTTCTAGAGATTCTCCTTGACGTACCAAAGTACCGGGAAGACTCCAATGATTTAAAAATGGCTCTTGCTGTCGCATTACCAACAGAACTAAGAGGCGATTCTGCACAGTATCTACAGAAAAAATTACATTATCAACACCAACTTTGAAATCGGCCAAAGGTTGTTGATTTAACGAAGTTGAAATTTTTTTGTTGTTGCGTCCGGGCATTTGTACAAATGCTGTTGATTAATATAAGCAGCAATAGGGGGAATAAGGGCTTCGGTGTTTCCGTGTTCACGATACGCAGAAGAGGATACATCTAAACCAGTTAAACTGGCGATCGCAATTTTTCCTTCCACTGCTTCCACGGCTTCTAAGCTAGACTCATCTATCTCATATCCCGGTCGTGGCACAATCAACAGTTGCACTTGCTGTAATAAATCTTCAACTCGATACCAGCGCGGTAGCTGATGCAATAAATCTGAACCAATTACTAAAGTGTATTCAGTGTCCTCACCCCAACGGGATTTCGCTTTATCTAATGTTTCTAAGGTTCTAAAGCTACTTAACTCCTGTTCTAAAGCAATATTCTGCCTGGGTGCTTCTATATCTGTAATCAACAACCGCAACATCGCCGCCCGATGTGCTAACTGTGTTTGATGAGATTTAAAAGGATTATCCGCAGCCCACACCGCTACCCAATCATAACGCTCAGACAACCACCGCAGAATCTTTTGATGTCCTGCTGTTGGCGGATCGGCACTAGTACCAAATAAAGCAATTTTTTGCATGGTTTTAGTTATTAGTCATTGAGTCATCAGTCAACAGTCACTCAGTCAAACCCTTACACCCTCAATTGTTTTTTCCGTCAACTCTGCCAACGTGGGGGAAATTTCCACGGGTAAGGCAATAGGATGCTCTAGTTCTCTAGTTTTTTCTGGTAGACTTGCTACCGAAGCGGCTGTACGTTGGCGAATTGCGGCTAAGGTTTCTGGTAGTTGCAGTCTTTGACCTTCTTTGACTACTAATTCCAATAAGGGTTTTTCTGTAGACAGGGGAGTGTCTGTCATTAATCCCAATCTGTCGGCTTTGACTTGATCTCCCGTAAATGACCGAAAAATTTGCTTGCGTCCTGGATAGGTAGTTTTACCACTGGACTTTTTCATCACAGGGATACCGTCAATTTCTACGAGTTTATAAACTCCGTTTACCGGTGAACCTGTAACTAATTTTGTACCTAGTCCATAGCCATCAATTTCTGCGCCGGCGGCTTTAAGTCTGGCAATTTCCCACTCGTCTAAGTCACCGCTAGCGAAAATTGTCACCCCTGGTAGGAGCGATCGCACTTGTTTTGATAATGTCACCAAGTCTCCAGAGTCTAACCTTACCCCTGTTAATTCCATCTTGCCGGCATTGACTTTTTCTGCTAAGTTTTGTGCCGCCGCGACGGTATCGTAAGTATCAATCAACAATGGCGCACCGGGAAAATAACGATGAAATGCTGTAAAGGCTTCTTCTTCACTGCCTTCCATTGCTGACAATGCCATAACCAAGGCGTGAGCCATCGTCCCACTAGGCCGTTCACCCAGTTGCAGTGCGGCTAACACATTGGAGGTAGCATCTAAACCCCCTGCTAAAGCTGCCCTTGCTGCCCATAATGAGGCTTGGGGACTAAATGCCCGTCTTGTGCCAAATTCCAAAAGTCGAGCTTGTTCACCTGCGACATCCCGCAGACGTGCCGCCTTAGTAGCTACCAGGGTTTGGTAATTGAGTGTATTTAATAGATAAGTTTCGACTAATTGCGCTTGCCATAGGGGGGCTTCTACACGTAAAAATGGCTCGTTGGCAAATACAGCCGTCCCTTCTGGTACTGCCCACACATCCCCAGTAAATCGCCCCTCAGCCAGTAATGACCAAAATTGTTGATTCGCTTGGGCAAAAATCCCTGTTGCCTGTAATGCCGCTATCTGTTCAGAGCTAAAGCGCAGATTTTCTAAGTATTCCAATGCTTGCGCCAAACCCATCGCAATTAAATAGCCAAAACCTTCTGGCGATCGCCTGACGAATAACTCAAAGCTAGCCCGCCGTTGTTCCACACCTTCACCCGTGTAACAAGCTGTCATTGTCAACTGGTAAAGGTCAGTCAGCAGGCTGTAATCTGCCGCAGAGATATCTAATTTTGGTTTCTGGTGGCTATCCCAGACAGGGAAAGGTGTCATACCAGAGCTTCCTTACAAGAATGGTGCTTTTTATTATGGTAGAATTTACCATAAATAATGTCAAGCATAAAAAGTAAGAAGTTTTTAATGACGATAATGCCGTGTTTACATGGCTTACAATGCTATTTTAAACTATTAATTAACTTTTCTTAATGGTTAAATTCATCAAAACTTGATATTCAGGTAAATAAATATAAACATAAAGTGAAAGCAAATATTCCTGACTTCTCAAACAATCCGGAGGACTAACTTCCATCACAGCATTTGTATTTACTGGAAATTTCCGATTAGAATAGACATAGAAAGTAATAACTTCTGGATCTGATGAAGTATTGCAAAGCTACCTGACAAAGTGTTGCATATCTTATCAATATATTGAGAACACAAGCTAAATAAGATAATCAGCATTAGAGTAGAAAAACCAAGATAAATTGACTCGAAAAGGAGTCTAAATATTATGGCTATTTCCAGAATAATTGCTAGCATTACTCAGTATATTTCTGAAGCTGCAATGCGAATATTTGGCCCTACCGATGATGCTTATCCTAATACTGGCGTACAACCTTTTACGGGTGAGCCTTACAAAAAGGGTTCTGCTGAAAGTTGGTAAATAGTAGTGCAACCCATCATCTGTTTATTGAAAGCGGCGGGAAACTCCACCCACAAGAGGATGGAGTTTTTTATTTTTTGCAGAAACCACGTTAACAATTCAAAACTCAAAGTTTGACAAACAATTAACCAAAGTCTGCAAATCTGGGACTTCTAAATCAGGTTCACCTATAGATGCAATAGTAGCACCAGAACCTTGTTTACCTGCTCTACGATTCACCCAGACTGTTGATAACCCTAAAGATTTGGCTGGAATAATATCATGATACACACTAGCCGCAACGTGTAATATTTGCTCTTTTGGTAAGTTGATTCTCTCAATTGCCTGTCTGAAGTTATGCAAAGACGGTTTATAGGTTTTTATCTGCTGTGCTGTGATAATTTGATCAAATTCAACTTCTAATTTCTTGGCAGAGAAAGCAAACAAATCATCATCTATATTTGAGATAATTACTAACTTAAACCTCTGTTTGAGCAATTTTAACGCTGCGATTGTATCAGCAAAAGGCTGCCAATACTGAATGGAATCAGCCAGTGAATCTATTTCAGTATCTGTGGGCATAAAAGCAAATTTTTTACCAAATTTTTGGACTACTTGCTTCAAAACTTCTCGATAGTTAATATATTCTCCCTGCTCTAATTCTGATTCAAATGCAGCAAAATATTCTAGAATTAGATTCTCATTTAAATTGAGATTATGATTAGTTAAAAGTGGTTTAAGTGCCGTTAATATTCCCATTTCCCAATCAATGAGTGTGCCATAGCAATCGAAAGTTATGGCTTTGTATTGATTAAATTCAATCATAAATCTGAATATTGTAGATGTTATAGTTGCAAATCTAGTTAATCAACAGAAAAATCTTACTGATACTAGCTTCAAGAATATCATAGAAAATCTTAACCTAAATTTGTACTATTTTTAACTCATTCTTTGCTTATAGTGTATCGCTTCGTCAGAAGATTGGGGAGTAACAACAATATATTACGGCAAATCTATCACTCTTTAGATGTACAAATTTCATCAGAGCAAAGCTAAAAGTAAAATCACAGGCTCACAAAAGTTACTATTCTCTGCATTGAGGATTGTAGATTCATAAAACTGCAACCTTCTCCGTTACTTTTACATTGAGCCAAATTAAGCTATGGCAATTCTGAATCATTTGTGAAGCTCAGTATCTGCATTGAGCAAGGTCTTTTTTTGTGGTGTTTTTTTACTGAAATTGAGGAATAAAAATGCTTGAGGCTATCGCTATTACCTGGTTGTTATTGTTTCTTGGTGATTTTTTATCGACATTTGTTTACCATGTACCTGAACACGTTTTTGGTAGCCTCCATCTGAAAACACACCATTCATGGAAGAAAGACTTTCGTCACTATGCAATTTTGACATTGAATCTTCAGGTGCTTTTAGATGGAATTTTGGGAGCTTTACCATATATATTAGTAGCTGTAATTTTATGGTCTTTCTCTCCCATTGGCGTTGTTTTGGGCTTATTATTTGGTCAATTTCATGTGTGGTGGAGACATATTAGTGTCTTAGGCTGGCAAACTCCAAAACCCATCAATTTTTTGTGCCAAATTTTGTTTATCACCACGCCTGAAAAACACTGGTTACATCACCAAAAAACAAATCTAGGTTTTGGCGATATCTTTACCTTTTTTGAAAAACCTGCACAGATGTGGTTACGCTGGCTGAGACTACTAAGGTTAAATGGACGTTACTCGCGGATTTAAAAATAAGATACCCGACTGTTTCTAGGATACATCTGGCGAATAGGGGGTAAGACCCCCTAGAAAAGGTAGGTACAGCAAATAAGAAGATACAAGCAGTAGAGTATCTTATTTTTTATAGCAGAAGGAGTGATCCGTGAGTTGTTCAAGAAAAAGGTGATATACCTGAAAGCGTCATCAAAAGTTTTTCGCAGTACCACTAACTGGATCAAATTCAAATCGCTGTTCGTAATTTTATGTGATGGGGGCGGTAGCAATAGCTCTCGCTATTACATCTTCAAACAGGACTTACAGGCGTTAGTTAATGAACTGGGTATCGAAATTCGCATTGCTCATTATCCGCCCTATACCTCCAAGTACAATCCGATTGAGCATCGTTTGTTTCCTCATATTTCTCGCGTGTGTCACGGGGTGATTTTTGAGAGTGTCCAGACTGTAAAAGACCTCATGGCAACGGCAACCACTCGTACAGGACTCAAAGTGTTTACGACGATTCTCGATAAAACCTATCAAACGGGCCGAAAAGTGGCTCTTGACTTCAAATCAAATATGAAGATTGTTTTTGATGAATTCTTGCCGCAATGGAATTACACCGCTCAACCAGAGTTACAGGTTATTTAATCCATGATCCTAAGCGACCATGACGATTGAACAAAATACTTAATGCTGCCGAATCGCCATTTTTGAGAGCCACAAATAAAGCTTCATCCGTCACATCGGTAAGCCCTGTTAAATTCGACTGGGATTGTTTAGGCTCCATGCGATTTTTAACCCATATCTAAACTAATACAGTCGCTAGTTTTGCATACTTTTTCTGTCATCACCTCGCTCCACAACGTACATAGAGATATGTTTGCTAAAAAAAGCCGTCTATATAATATGACGACTGAGGGAGGCGATCGGATTTAGTTTTAGATGAGGATATTTGGATGGGGAGAGGGATGTATGTTATGGTTCGTCAGGCTGTGTCGTCACCATTTGCAGATTTTGGCATCGACTTAATTAATGCCCTGAGTACCTTATTAACAGATTCTGGCGTTGTAAAAACTTGAGCAACATCTTCATCTAAAACCACAACTTTTAATAGTTGCTTTCCATCACGAGTTGCAAAACGATTTGGCTTTGCCTTTTTATAATCAAAGTGGTACTCACCTAGAAGCTCATCATTTGCATTTTGTGACTCTTCAAAAGGCGTTTTGCTCATAATCTTCACGCTCTCTTCGAGTGGCGAAACGGGCACTGATAATACGAATGGCGTTAAGGTGTTCTGTGAAAGAAATTATTAGCAAGCGATTGTTTTGAGAATGCCCAATAATAATCTCTCGCTTCTCACCCACTGAGTGAGCTTCCAGGGCGGCCGCATCATGTCAACAAGCAACATCTATTGAGAATATACTTAAAAACAATGTCATTAGTCCTTGCTTATTGCGAAAATATTTGGCGATTACTTGGGGCTTAAAAAATAATCAAACGCGAAATCCTCATTTTTTCATTGGTTTTTAACCTTCGTTGTGATCAAGAGTAATTTAGATGCGTTTGCCCTGAGTGAGCTTCATCATCAAAAATCACTGCTAGCACATTATCGAAGACAGTCTTGGCTTCTTCAAAGCTGACACTGTACTTCTTGAGGTTAGTAGCTGCTTTTGACTCATCCCACTCAAATTCCATGTCCTAATCATAAGCGATCGCCTTTCATCACACACACTTTTATTTATCAAGGTTGTATTCGGTGGTAGCGATCGCTTTTCTCAAAGATGTTTAACGTTGCCCATCACCCGCCGCAGATAATCTCTGCAACATAACCGATTAACTTTCGGCGGCGGTGTGCATAGGCGTTGTTAGGTTGTGTTGCTTTGCTCCACAGTAATGACTACATTTCCTTTCTTGTGTCCTTGTTCGACGTACCTGTGAGCCTCGGCAGTCTGTTCTAGTGGATAACACCTATCTATGACCGACTTCATTCTCCCCATCTCAATTAACTCTTTGAGAAAAATCAGATCCTCTTTACGCTCAATTGCTACCCCACCTCTTACTTTCTTGCTGCTTGTAATTGTAGTCCACAGCCCTCGGAGTATCGGAGATGGATTTATATGAACCGCTCTGAGATAGAATCCATTATTCTTCAGTGAGCTTAGACAACCTGAAAATAGACTTTTGCCAGTTGTGTCAAAAATAATATCGTAGGTCTTACCGCTTTGAGTAAAATCCTCTTTGGTGTAGTCAATAACGTTGTCAGCTCCCAGAGACTTGACCAATTCCAACTTCGCGGTGCTACATACCCCAGTCACTTGTGCCCCAAAGAACTTGGCAAGCTGTACGGCAGCCATACCTAATGCTCCAGAAGCCCCATAGATCAAAACTTTCTGTCCGCTCTGAATCTTTCCCTTGTCTCTCAGGAAAAACAGTGAGGTTGTTGCCCCAAAAGGAATAGCAGCAGCTTCCTCATAGCTCATATTGGTAGGCTTTATCGCAACCGCCCCTTCTTCAGAAAGACAAATGTACTCGGCATTGGCACCAAGACTGATTCCTGCACCGGCAAATACTGAGTCGCCTACTTTGAATTGTTTTACGTTTTTGCCAACTGCTTCAATTTCTCCGGCTAGCTCCGACCCTAGTATTGTGTTGTTTTTAGGTCTTGTGAAACCGTAGAAAAATCTTATCGGGAATGGGTCAGCCTTTCGGATACGTATATCTGCTGACGTTACTGTGGTCGCATATATTTTAATTAGCACCTCGTTCTCTTTGGGAGTAGGTTTCTCTACCTCCTTGAACTGCATAACATCAGGAGATCCATACTCTGCACATACGATCGCTTTCATTAATTCTCCTCAAAGATAGCTTTAGTGTAGTTCACTACGATCTCCTATCCAATGAGTTTGCGAAACATAACTATTTATTAATCAATTTCAATCCATTGATACTTAATAAACCGCCACAAAATTTCAATCAAATTTAAT
>NZ_JAYGGZ010000014.1:0-122024 GCF_034931465.1 Anabaena sp. UHCC 0399
TTACGGGGAATTGGTGGTGTCTAACATTAGAAGCTAACGACAAATTAATCAAAGTATCCTTGAACGTTTCCGTCCCCTTACGGGGAATTGGTGGTGTCTAACGGCTCGTGCTTCGTGGAATGAGAGGGCCATGCCTCCCAGTGTTTCCGTCCCCTTACGGGGAATTGGTGGTGTCTAACTAATAGTTGTGGAGTAAAAAGATAGTAACAGGTGACAATAGTTTCCGTCCCCTTACGGGGAATTGGTGGTGTCTAACGGTACGACTGTTATATGTGTGGGGGAAATTAATGATACCGGGTTTCCGTCCCCTTACGGGGAATTGGTGGTGTCTAACTGTTGGCTGGTGCTACCAAACAGAACCGCCAGACGTAAGCGACGTTTCCGTCCCCTTACGGGGAATTGGTGGTGTCTAACAGTCACAGTTCAGGCTAGCCAGGTAAAAGAACACGCTACGCGTTTCCGTCCCCTTACGGGGAATTGGTGGTGTCTAACATTATACAGATGCTGTTAGCTCTTTAAGAATATCGTTTCCGTCCCCTTACGGGGAATTGGTGGTGTCTAACTGGCGGTAGCGGCCCTTCTGCGGACGTTCGTACCGGTTTCCGTCCCCTTACGGGGAATTGGTGGTGTCTAACCCTACCCTTTGGAAACTATTGATATATTTAGTTTTCAAGGTTCAGTTGCGCCGAGCTACGGATAAGACAAAGTAACTTCAAGCATCAGTAGTAAAATCTAAAAGCTATTTTTATGAAAATTTAGCTTTACAGATAATTTAACCAAAAAATCGCCAGTAGTCAAGGCAAAAAACCAAACTTTTCTTTTATTAACACAACTTTACTCTTACATACTCCTGATAAATCGCTGCGACAAACTTGCCGATAACTTTACATTCTGTTACAAACCGCCAATCACTAGCAAAATCATCAACTTCAGCCTGCAAATCCCCACCAAAGACCAGACATCAAGCTTCACAAAATTAAATAATCTGGCGGTTCGTAAGGAGGTTGACTTCCATAAACTCGCGTTTGCTGTTTTGCAGTTGCATCTAGGGGATAAATCCTCAAACTATCCTCATTCAACTTCAGCGTAGGTAGCCAACGCTTCTCCAGTAGAGAGTTAATAGTTGACTCATCCAAAGGACACTCAAACACCGAATACTGTACCCGTTGACAGCGTTGTTCTAACAACTTCGCCAACTTAGTCCGCCGCTTATCGTCTGGTATGTCGTAACACACTAAATAAAGTTTTGGCATTAATTGAGTTTTCCCCAGAATTAATCTCATGTTCGTAGTCAGGACTTTAGTGCAATTGCAAGAAAGGACTAAAGTCCTGACTACAAACCAAGTTACTTAATCACAAACGCCTCATAGTCTAAACTCGACTGTAATAAACAGCGTCCTAAACTGCGGCATTGTTCTAGTAAAATTTGACTCAAGCTTAACTGACGATTTTGCGGCGGGTAAAGCATGGTAGTGCGAAATCTTCTCTCCAACTCACCCAGTAATAACTTTTTCGCCATAGTTCCCAACCAAATCCCCACCCCGTCAGGAGAGGGTAGAAAATCATCAGGTGTCAATAAATCCGCCTGAATCAGAGAAATCACCGCTTGGTCTACCACCACCGGTCTAAATTCCTCCATCAAATCCAACACCAAATTCGGGCGATAAGGTTCAATTGCGTGAAAAAATCCCAAATATGGGTCAAGTCCCGCCTGAACACAAGCCGCAAACACCCGCGCCAACAATACCCCATACCCCCAACTCAGCAACGCATTCACTGGGTCTAATGGTGGACGGCGATTGCGTCCGTTAAAATTCCACTGGCTAGGAAACCAATGCTTAAGTGCTTGATAATAAGTACGAGCGCAAATCCCTTCTACTCCCATCAGTTCATTCCGATTGAGGGGAGTTGTAGTCTTACCCAACTGGGAAGCATAGACACTGATTAAATCTATCGCCTCCGTTAATTCGCTAATTTGTCCATTAGTAGCACGGTTACGCCGTTGTAGCAGCACCCGTTGGTTACGAACTTTACCGATAACTAACTTTTGTGCTAACGCCATCCCGAAAGTAGTTTCCACAGTCCGGTATTGCGCTAGGCGAATAGTCGGGTTAGTCGCAAACTGTCCTTGAAGACGACCGCGAAATTGTCCATCTTGACGCAAAAAAATCGTCTCAATACCCCGGTCGAGTAACCGAGAAATCACTACATCCGTTAACTGTACGCCGGGTAGAACTATAACTAGAGTCAATTCCGCCAAGCGACACTTTGTAGATTGTTGCTGTTTCACAATGATTAAGGATTCATTGCGATCGCGCACAATAGTTCCTGGTTCAGTTAAATATAGGGTGGTCATGTGTAATTCGTAGTTCGTAATTCGTAATTCGTAGTTAGGAGTGGGGAATTGGGGTAACAATTTTCTCTTGTCCCTCTTATTCTCCACCATCCTGGAAGACCCCTCTTCCAAGGGGGTGTACAATGGGGTCATCCTAAATTAACGAGACGAGGTAAAGATTGTGTCTACATCTGTAGCGAAGAAATTGATACGCTATCGTAGCTGGATTGTGGCGGTAGTGAATGCAGCAACGACTTGGGTAATTTTGATTATTGCGCCGCTAGGTTTGTTCGCGGTGATTAGTTGTACTGTCGCTGTATTTTTAGGTAGTTTACTAGTGGGTGAGATTTGCGACAGGCTTTCATTCCAACTTTTGCGTAACCTCCAGCGCGATATCATGGAAGCCAGGCGCGAGACAGATAACCTTGATGTGGGACTTTCTAGCTATCTTGACTTATCCACACAACAAGAGGAAAAACGTAAATAAAACCATCAGGTTTGTGCTTAAGCAAACAGCAGAACCATCAAAATTTGTAATATCAGATGCCATTGATGAAATTACCTGCTAATAATATCTAAGGTCAGGTTAATAACTGCGACATCAATTATTAAGTATTTTTGCGGCTGTGAAATTTGTTCATACACGCCGACATGATTGTGCAAAAGATTGGATTGCTTAGATAAATGTCTCAGTAGGTGCTGTTTGTGAATTTTATTTAAGCAGGTAAGAATTTTGACAAAGTGTAAAGATTATTTCAAGTAATTAAATTACTAAGATTGCCAATTTTATGACAGACTCTCAAAAAAATATCGCCGTAGCAATTAGCTGGTGTTTAGCCTGGGGTAATCAGCGTGAACCTAATAATTTAGTAACTCAAACGCGTAAAGCGTTGACGGAGAAAAAAGAATTACCGCAAGAATTTCAGGAGTTGGTGAACAAGGTACAGAAATTACAAGCGGAAAACTTTCCTGATACTCTAGAGAAATTAAAAGCCTTACCAGCGAAATATCCAGAACATTGGAATGCTGAAATTGGCTTAGTTTATGGTGGTGCGACTAAGATTAAACAATATGTATTTGAAGCCGCCAAACTCCCAGATATTCGTGGTGCTTCTGCACTGCTGGATAGAATTAACCTAGTTGACTTACCTGCTTTTTTTCACTGCGAAACTCATGATGATTATCCCCAGTGTCAACGTGCTGAAGATTATTGTCAGAACGAAGTTAGAAAAGAATGGTTAGACAAAGATAGAAATTTTCCTGAACTTTCACAAGCACTCATTCCAGAATTAATCATTTATTCTACAGGTGGAAATATCTTGGCATTTTGTCCGGCTGCGTTTATTGATGATTTAGCTAACGCAATTGAAAAACGCTACACCGAAGAAACGTTAACGGCTAACTCTTGTGCAGTTGGTGAAAAATTTAAGCTGCTAGAAATTAGATGTGGGCTATTGCCAAATATTATTAATAATGATACATTTTGGATGGATAAATATTTAAATAATCTCAAACATCCATTAATCAAAGCTTATTTTGAACAACCTGATACATCACCAGAAAAAGCTTTTGAAGAACGCAAAACATTTAATGAATTAGCTGGTAAATTAGCATCCCTATTTAATCAACGACGTAACGGTAATGATATTTCTGATCGTCCCAGTCGTCGCTATCCACCAATGTTTGAAACCCATCCTTATATTATAAGAGATGAAGGCGATCGCCGTTCGGCCGTCATGCAAGCTGAAGAACTCCCCAATCAGCCTTGGTTTTCCGAAGCCTCCGCACGTAAGCGATTAGTAGGACAAATAGCTAAACGAGATAATAGTTCTACAGAATGGTATAAAAAATCAGGTTTTACATGGCAATCTGAAGACAATGCTATAGAAAGTTGGGTAAATAAATTTGAAGATTTCTTATACGAAATACCACATAAATATTATGGTAAAGTTCGCTCAGAAAATATTCACCCTAGCCGAGTGAAAGAAGCACTTTCTGTCAGAGAAATTGGTGATGCTTGCCAATCTAAAGGTTTCGTTGCCTATATCTACGCAGATGGTAATAATATGGGTGGTTACATTCAAAAAGTAATTAAAACACCAGAAGATTACAAAAATTTTAGTAGAGACATTTTTAAAGCTACAGAAGAATCTGTATATGCAGCCTTAACAGAACATCTCGAACCCCATAAATTAAACCAGAATTTACAAGCCGAAAGAAAAAGTACAAAAGCAGTTTGGATTCATCCCTTTGAAATTTTAACAATTGGTGGTGATGATGTGATGCTGATTGTCCCAGCCGATAAAGCATTAGCTATTGCTAAAACCATCGGCGAAGAATTTGAAAAAATACTTCTCAACAAAAGTGGTGATTATCAAGAAAATAAAACTTATCAACCTCAAGATGTGCATCGTTACCATCATACAAAACAGGTTACTGGTGAGAGACAATGCAAATTAAGTATGTCAACTGGTGTACTCATCACAGCAGAAGATACGCCGATATACTATGCACAAAAGCTAACTGAACAACTACTAAAATCTGCTAAAAAACAAGCAAAAGAACTGAAAAAAAATGACTACTATGGTGGTACTGTAGACTTCTTAGTGATGAAATCAGTCACAATGATTTCATCTAATATTAGTGAGTTTCGCTCAAACGGATTAACTAAAACTGGAAAACTCCAGCAAAAACTCAAATTGTATGCTGCACCCTATACACTGCATGAACTTGGTGGATTATTAGCAACAGCTAAGGCTTTGAAAGAGGTTGAATTTCCCAAGTCGCAACTTTACCAAATTCGGAGTTTGCTAGAACGAGGTAAACAAACAGCTATACTCAATTATCTATATTTCCGAGCGCGACTGAGTAACAAAAAAGCTCAAGAATTGTTAAAAACCCAATTTGAGGACGCATGGTGTAAACCTAAAGATGACAAAAATAAAGGAAACCTCGCACCTTGGATGTCTTTAAAAGAGAAGAAAGAAGACTCAGATGATAAAGTCACCTATGAAACTATTTGGCGAGAGTTAGTAGATTTATATCCGTTTATCGAAAATCCCAACAAAAAATTTAAATCTTCTCAGTCAGAAGCGGGGGTCTTGCAATCATGATTACATTAGCAAACTTACCCCAAAACCAAATCACAACCATCAAACTTACAGCAGTAATTGATACAGCTTTGTGTGTGGGTGCTGGTGGTTCTGATGGTTCACTTGCAGATAAACCCATAGTCCGCAACGCTAAAGGACAATTAATCATTCCCGCGTCCCAACTCAAAGGAAGACTGCGCCACGAATGTGAAAAATTAGCTAGGGGTTTAGGATGGGAAATATTTGATTCACCTAAAGCTGAAACCTTAACTCCAAAACAGGAACAAGTAGACAGCCGATTTTTAGACGAGTATCAAATACAAGGTTACAAAGGTTATCACTGCTTAATTTCCCAGATATTTGGAAATCCTGTACTTCCATCTCGCATAGTCGTTGATGACTTGATTTGTCCTCTAGAACGAGATGATTTACCAGAGGTATTACGTCCCGGTGTCACCATTAACCGCCGCCGTCACACCGCAGAAGATAACAAACTCTACTTTCTAGAAACTTCCCCAGCTAATAACCAGTTGGAATTTATCGGACACATTCACCTATTACCAGACTGTCCTACCCAGACTAAACCATTGATTTTAGCAAGCTTGCGGCATATTCACGCCCTGGGGGGAAGTAAATCGGCTGGTTTGGGTTGGCTGAGTTGGAAAGACTTGCAAACTTTACCACAAGATGATCAAGCCTGGGAAACGCTACTACCAAAACCCAACTAATTCTAGTTTTAATTACGAATTACGAATTGCGAATTACGAATTATCATGAAGCGGATTAAGTTAAATATTACAGCATTATCACCACTGGCGATCGCCGGTCAAAAACCTGGTTCTGTCAGTGAAGCCGAAGATCACATTCCTGGTTCTGTAATTCGGGGTGCTTTAGCATCTCAGATTTTACAACTATCCCAACAGCAAATAGCAGATATAGCCGACCAAGATTTAACAGCCAATGGTGGTGAATTTGCATCATTATTTTTAAGTGATGAACCAGCGATTTTTCAGAATGCTTATCCAGGCGTAGCTAAAATCGGCGAAATTTCCCAGGTTGTAACTGATGATGTGATGGTTTTACCAGCTACAGCAGTTAGTTCTAAAACTAAGTCCGGCTTTAAGTCCAACAAAGGTAACGGAGTTTTTGATACTTTAATTGACCGATTCTGTGCAAATGCGTACAATTATCCTTACGATCCTAGTGATCCAGAATCTATCAAAAAAAACACAGATACACGGGTTGAACCATACACCGGGTTTTACAGTTGTCACGATGGCAAATATCGCAGTCATTCTGTTAGCACCCGCTTTTTAACACGAGTGGGAATTAACCGCCGTCGTGCTACATCCGAGGAAGAAATACTTTATAGTATTGAAGTTTTAAATGAATCATTTGTAGAGAACCCTAAAGAACAAAATTGGCATCCTGTAGTTTATCGCAGTGCAATTTTACTTGAAAATGAAGACTTAGCTAAATCTCTCGCAAAATTTATTAATGATAATTCTCATATATTTCGGTTAGGTGGTGCGACTTCAAGAGGTTTAGGTAAAGTTCAAATCGAAGCGGAACTTGAAGAAGCTAGCACAGATGTTGAAAAAAGAATTACTAAGTTTAACGAACAATTAAAACAGCGTTGGCAACTTTGGTCAGTTTTCGGTCAACCAGAAAATAACTTATTAGAAAATTGGATCTACTTTACCATTGACTTACAATCTGATGCAATTCTGACAGAAAATTGGCGACGCACCACAGTTATTTCCGAGAAAATGCTCAAGCAGTTTACAGAAATCAATGATTGCTTAGAACTACATACAGCCTACAGTAGCTATAACTATCGTTCTGGCTGGAATGCTGCTTGGGGTTTGATGAAAGATATAGAGTTAGTCACAACTAGAGGTGCTGTTTATTTATTTAGTGTGAATAAAGAAAAGGAAAAAATATGGACTGATAAACTACAAGAATTAGAACTGAAAGGAGTAGGCGATCGCACCTGCGAAGGCTTTGGACAAGTGCAAATTTGTAATGAATTTCATAACGTATTTAGGGAGAATGCAAAATGAGTGATTTTTCAGAACAACAGAAGTTACTAAAAATCCAGAAAGGTATCCGCCAAGTTGAAGATGATTTAGTTAAATGGATTCAAGATGCTTTAGATAATAAACAATCTTATGGTGATTTAGAAGAATCTCAATTTCGTAACTTAGTGCGTATTTCAGACACAACAGACAGTGCAGAAGTAATTAAGAACTTCTTGCGTTATCAAGTAGGACGTGATAAGAAATGGGGGAAAGGTAAAGGTTCTTTAGCAGAAAAGATAGTTGAAGATATTGACACCAATATTAAAAAAACTGCTGAAGATATAGCAAAATCTTGCCAAGCCGACTATAAACCTATTTGGCTAGAATTGATTCGCCGTTATCTAGGATATGGCGCACGATATCTGAAATTTTTACGAGATGGAAATAAAAATTAAAAATTATTTTATAGTAAGGAAAACAGTATATTTATGCAAAAAATTCTTTTAGTCACAGTTGGAGGTTCTTATCAACCCATTATTACGGCTATTCGTGAATTAGAGCCTGATCGCGTTGTTTTTATCTGTTCTGATGGTAGTAAAGGTAGTAAATCGCAGGTAATAGGAGAAGGAACACCATGCGAAATCAGGCGTGGAACTGAAGTAATTGAAAGATTACCTAATATTCCAACACAGCTAGGATTAGGTGATCGGTTTCAACCAGATAGAGATTTGATTTTTATTCAAGAACCAGATGATTTAGCTGAATGCTATCTTAAAGTGACATCCTCTATTCAGAAAATTCAACAAGATTCACCAAATGCTCAATTGATGGCTGACTATACAGGCGGTACTAAATCTATGTCTGTAGGGTTAGCAATGGCATCTGTTGATTATCAAATCACACTGTATGTAACTACAACTGTCCGCACAAACATTATTAAGGTTGACAGAGGAGAATTAACAGGACAAGCCAGTATAGCACCTGTAGTTGCACAGCGAACTATTGAACAATTTTTACCAATTTTCTTACAACAATACAACTATCCTGCTGCGATCGCACAACTCAGAAGACTCTTATCTTCTATGTCATTACCACCTGAAACTAGACGTAAAATTCAAAGCTTATATGCTTGTTGTTCAGCTTTAGATGCTTGGGATAGATTTGAACATAGGGACGCTTTAGATTTACTTGAGCCTCAAATGAGACATCCTGAACTTAGAAAACTAGCGATATTTCTCAAACGTGTAATTAACAGCAGAGGACAAATAGATAAAGATTTCGATTGTAGTAGTGGTACAGAGGGACATGGCTACGAAATTGTACAGGACTTACTAAATAATGCTCAAAGACGTGCGGCTCAAGAACGTTATGATGATGCTGTTGGCAGACTTTATCGAGCTTTAGAATTATTAGTTCAGATTCGTCTTAAGAAAACATACGGTATAAAAACAGGTGATGTTGATATTCAGCAATTACCAGAGGCTTTACGAAGTGAATATGAGCAACAACGCTCTCCTGTTAAGGGTGTAATTCAACTAGCTTCAAGAAAAAGTTACGAACTGTTAGGTAAACTTCCCAATGACCCTATAGGAAAGCTTTATCAAAAAAATGCCAACAAAATTATTAATGTTTTAGAGGTTCGTAATAACTCATTATTTGCTCATGGGTTTAAACCGATTAATAGTGATGATTATCAAAAAGTAAGTGAAGTATTTACCAATTTTATTCAATCTGCTATTACATCTGTTGTTGAACCTAAATTACAATTACAACCTCCACAGTTTCCCAATACTTTAGAAGTTTAAAACCTATGTTTGACACCTTCAAAAATCGCCTAGAAATCACAGGCGTACTCACCACAATCACAGCCTTAAGAATTAGCGCAGGTCGTTCTAGTGAACCCATAGGCTCAGATTTACCTGTAATTAAAGATGCTTTGGGTAATCCAATAATACCAGGCTCTAGCTTTAAAGGTGCAATGCGATCGCGCCTAGAAAGTTTCCTCCGTGGTATCAATCCAGATTTAGCAGCCAATCCCGCCATAGAAGCCGAATGGTCAATTACCAATGACCGGATGAATGGAGAAAATGGTATTAAGAAAGATGTTGAAAAAGAACTTGAAAAATATCCCCAAGCAGAACGAAGTGGAAAAAGGGATCAGTTACTCACAGAGAAAATTATTAATGAAACTGATCTAATTTCTCTCCTCTTTGGTTCACCCTGGATAGCCAGCAAATTCCAAGTGCGTGATTTAACAATAGTAGCGGACACATGGTTTGGACAATATCAAGAAAGAGACGGTGTCGCTATCGATAGAGACACCGAAACCGCCGCAGACGGGAAACTCTACGACTTTCAAGTTGTACCAGCAGGGACGCAGTTTCAATTTAAAGCGGTGGTAGAAAACGCCGAGGAATATGAACTGGGACTGTTGATGATTGGGTTACACCAGTTTGAGACGGAACAGATACCACTCGGAGGAGGGCGATCGCGTGGCTTAGGTGTGGTTAAACTAGATATTGAGAAAATGCGCTGGCTTGATGTCAACAACGACCCAGAAAAACTATTAGCTTACCTACAAGAATTAGTTAATACGAATACAGGTGAGGATATACCCAGCTATGAGGATGGTAAAACATTCAAGAATCAATGGACTCAAGCACTTATCAATAAGTTAGGTGAGAATATATCTAAGACTCCCAGCACTGAAGCAACACAAAATTCTTGAGGAGGTCAATATGGCTTTCAGTAATTTCAAAACCATCGGTGAAGTTCTCAAAACGTTTCAAGTCACTTATACCGAAGCCAATTTTATTAATGAACTTGCTTTTACTATTTCTGACTATTTCCGCGAAGATTTAGAACTGATGATGCGGGATGCTGTTGTTGATAACTCAGAGTTTGCTATTTGTGAAAACCTGATTTATCCAGTTATCAAAGAAGTCTGGAAAACCTACCGCCATCATTTTATCCTCTGGAGTCATCAATCATTAAATTATCACGAAAAATTATCGGGTTTTCCTGAATATATTTTAGCTAAACGTTCTCCATTAGGAAAAGTAGTATTTGACAAACCATATTTCATTTTAGTAGAAGCCAAGCAAGATAACTTTGAAGCTGGCTGGGCGCAATGTCTAGCAGAAATGATTGCGGCTCAACGACTCAATGGAGAATACCAAATAATAATTTATGGCATTGTTTCTAATGGTGCAACATGGCAGTTTGGTAAATTAGAAGGAGAAAAATTTACTAGAAATATCACGCCTTACACTATATACGAACTAGATAAATTATTTTCTGTTGTAAATTTTATATTCCAACAGTGTCAAGTACAGCTAAATAATTTAGTAGCAGCTTAATCTTTATTATCAAATAAATCCAATCATGCACAAAAGATTTGTCAATCACTGCACAATTCATTTAACCATCATACCTGATGGGCCGATTTTAATTAAATCAGGAAAAGAAGGAGCAGACCCCACAAAACCTGATATGGAATTTGTCGAAACCTATCACGCTGGGGGACGTTCAATTTATTTACCAGGGAGCAGTTTAAAAGGAGCAATTCGCGCTCATGCAGAACGCATAGTTAGGACTGTAGGGAGAGATAGACGCGATAATAATTCTAGTTTACCTTGGGCGAATGACCCTTTAAATGATAAATATGACTATCTCAATAATGTTAAATCAACCAGCGATATTTATAAACTTTCTTGTTTTACCGATCAAATGTTTGGTAATACTTCTATTGCTAGTCGTGTCAGAATTGAAGATGCTCACCCAGATAGTTCACAGCCTCTCAGAATTGAAGAACGTAATGGTGTAGCCATTGATAGAGTATTTGGTTCTGTCGCAGTTGGGCCGTTTAATTATCAAGTCTGCACTGCTGGGGAATTTAAAACTAAAATCCATCTCAAGAATTTTACTTTAGCGCAATTAGGTTTAATTGGTTTAGTCTTGCGAGATTTAAATGATGGTTGGTTTGGTTTAGGCTTTGCCAAATCTCGTGGATTGGGTACTGTAGAAGTGAAATTAAATCAAGCTGTTGTACAGTATCCTGGTTGTATTTTATCAGAAGATAAACAGCAAATTTATGCTCTGGGTAGTGAGCAGAAATGGAGTAAGACTTTTCTTTTAGGTGTAGGGGAATTTTTACAAATTGAAGATGCAAAATTATATGGTTTTGCTAAACCAGACCATCAAGATACACCAGTCGCCGCGCAAGAAATGGATTTAGGTTTTGGTGTCCAACTTGTTTGGAGAGAAGGGACAGTTAACGATTTATTTGCAAGATGTGTTAGGTCTTGGAGTCAGTTATTAGTGGGTGCAAAATGAATCCTTTTGTTGGTTACAAGCAAGTACCGTTACAAGTTACTGAACTGATAGAATTAATCACAAAAATGGCTGAATTATCCCCGAAAAATAGTAACTTTTTTTTACGGTGGAGTCATCAAGTAAGTGGAATTATAGATAAGTCACCAACAGCAAATGAATTTCCAATGCTGGAAGGACAGATGTTTAATTATGATTATGAATTACGTTGGAAGCAAAAACATAAAAATACATATGAAGTGCTAATGTTGAGTATTTTAGGGGAATATTCAGGTTTTGAATTATTGGGTGAAAATTGGTTGACCAAAGACCATGATGCTCATTTATATCTACCTACAGAAACTCGTTTTCCTAAAGGATTCTCTCCTACAGATGTAGATGTAAAACAGCGATATTTTATTGATGAAAAAACCGCATCTGTACATTTTGTTGCTCTCACTACTAAAAAATCAACATGACAAGAACTCCTCCCCCACTACCCAGAAGACCGACTCCTAGAGAGTCATCTAACCCAGAACTAGCACCAAAGCCTTATGAGTTCGTTTCTTTCCCGTCAGAACGTCCTAACTTACAGCGTCCGGTGGGACATCATAAATATTTAAGCGATCGCCTACACGGTACACTCTATCTTACCCTAAAAGTGCAGACATCCCTGCACATATCCACCGGGATAGTTGCAATGGGTAGCGATATCGGTAGCAACCGCATCCCTCTAATTAAAACAATGGCGCAGGGAGTTGACCAAAAGCTCTCAATTCAAGGTAGTTCTCTCAAAGGTTGCATTCGGTCTGTATATGAGGCTGTAACCAATAGTACATTAGCTGTTATTACTTCTAAGTATAGAGATAAAATTCCCACAGAACGCCTACCTTGTCGCAACAAAGAACAACTGTGTCCAGCTAGTCGGGTATTTGGTGCATTAGATTGGCAAGGTCTGCTAGATTTTAATGACGCAAAGTGTGAAAGCATGGGCTTTAGCACTGGATTTATGCCATCCTTATATCGTCCCCGACCAGACCAAAGTAGCGCATACTTTATTAGAGGTAAAGCCGCAGGTCGTAAGTTTTATTACCATACCATTAAAGCCATTGATAAAGGACAAAATTCTGGTGTCCCCGTCCAACAAGCGGGGAGAGAATATACTTTCAAAACTCAATTACATTTCAAAAACTTACTCCCAGAAGAATTAGGAACTTTATTAATTGTATTAGGACAAGATTCTAAATATCCCTTAGCTTTAAAAGTCGGTGGTGGTAAGCCTATTGGGATGGGAACAATGACAGTAACTATCGATAAAATCAAACAGCCGCAAAGTTTAAAACAGCGTTATTCATCCTATGAAATTAGCGAAGCTGATGAACTCACAGGAGAAAAATTAGCACAATTTAAAGAGCAAAATATTCAAGTTGCACACTCACGCCTCATTCAAAAACCACAACTAGAAGAACTGACACAAGTGCTGCGCTACCCCACTGACCGCGAACCACCATCAGGGATGTATTAACTATGACCATAACAGATGCACAATGGGAAATTGCTCATGCGATCGCTCTAACTCTAGTAAAAGATAATACTGATGTCAACGAGTTAGGCAAAGCGGTTGCTTATCTGCGTGGTTACGTTCATCAACCAGATGCAACTTCCAGGTTTTTTAAGTATCTCAAAACCTTGGTAATTAATGGTAGGCAAATAGGACACAGTGGGAAAACTACAGATTATTATCGCAGTATCGATAAAGCTTGTAGCGATTATCTCAAAAGTGTTAGTGATGCTGACACCATCCTGCAAATTTTAGGTTGGGTATCTCGCCTCATGCGTTATTACAAAGATGCTGGCGTTCCCATTGGTGAAATTGCTACTCCTACAGCACCATCTGTAGAGTCAACGCGTCAAGCAGAAATTGCACAGGCCAGTAGTAATCAAAATTTTGTGGTAGGTCAAATCATGGAAGCTATAGTTACCGCCATAAAAGGTAATAAGGTGACTTACGAAATTCTAGAAACTACTCAAAAGCTGACTCAAAAAGAGCCAAGAAAAGCACCATTGCTGAGTGAGGGACAAAAAGTTAAGGTTGAGATTTTAGATTTCAAAGAAGACGGAAGCATAAGAAAAGTACAATGTATTGAATGATACTAAGTTCTGTAATGTATTGAATGATACAAAATTTTTATTTGGCAGATTTATATTTTCCAATGTAACATTAAATTATTACTCAAAATGAAGAATTTTGAGTGTTTAAGATTAAAACTTCTGGAGAAAAACAATGTGTCAAGAAGGCTAAATAATCAAAAGCAACCGACTCAACAGTATCGACAACCTCTAGCTAGCGTATTTAATGTGGAGAATGTAGTTATGAAAACCCAATTCAATATCTCTGTGTCCGTACAAGTCACAGTGTCTTCTCGTATATCTCACTTTGTCTCAAAGGATAGTCACACCTCTGCACTACAAAAAGAGGAAGTGCCTAAAAATTCAACCAAATTCAGCCTTCAGAGTAATTATCAAACAATTCAGCGTCTCCTAGGAATTTTATCTGTCTTACTGGTTGCTACAAATAATGGCATTCAAGTTTGGCAAAATTTACATAGTAACGAAAATATTAGTTACCTGTCTGATCAGTTATCTAGCATAAAGAAAGTTCAGCTAAATTCTAGAAAAACTGAATAAATATAAAAGCCTTGCTTTTGCAAGGCTTTCCTCAAATCCTTCTTAATAATGGCTAAGAACTAGTCTTTCTTAAGATGTTGCTGAATTATTAAATTTCAGAATTCACTCTATCAAAATCCTACTCTCTGTGAGTCCATATCTCTGTTTGAGATAAATTCATATCTGAATTCAGCAATGCTTGTCTTATCTTGAGACCAACTTGACTTTATCAGTCTGTAAAGATATTGTTTTAAATACTAGGAGCAAGATGTTTCAAACGCCTTAACAGGCTTTTCCGCCTACCCCGCAAGGGGATTGAAACACGCTCCTAGACGTTGATACTACCGTTGATTCGGTTTTTTCAACTTCCCCGCAAGGGGATTAAAAAGCGAAAAACTGAGCAACAAAAGTTAATGAAAACAAAGCCTTATAGTGAGTTGCGAAAGCGAATGACACCTGAGCGTAGGGCAGAAAGTGCAGCCCGTGCTAAGATGATGCTGCTTCAGATTAACCTGATGGAACTGAAGGAATCTTTAGCACTGACAAAAAATGAGTTAGAAAATGACCTCAGTTTTTTTTGAGCCTGCGATTTCTGAATTAGACACCCAAGAAGATATTCAAGTATCTACACTCTCTCGTTGTATTCAAGCTTTGGGTGGAAAGTTAAAAATAGTGGCTCATTTTCCCGATGAAGAGATTACCCTAGCTAAATTTGGTTGATAGCTAATTATATAAAATAGGGGAATGTAGTTGCAAAGTTTACATTTGGTGTTAACTTTGCGATCGCTACCAATCACTTTATTCCAACTACTATGTACAAGTACAATCCCTTAGACTGCTTACCTTCATCGACAGAATTACCAGACTCGGATGATACACCAGTGGATAACGAACTGCAAATATTAATTCCCAATTTGTTGTTAGCCATCTTAGCGACAATCTGGCAAAGCCGTGATGATTGGTTTTTTGGTATCAATATGGGTATATATCATACGCCAAATCAAGGCGCGATCGTTCCAGATGGATTTCTGAGTCTGGGTGTAGAACGTTTCGTGGGTGAAAATGGACGTTCTAGCTATGTTCTATGGGAAGAAGAGGGTATTCCCCCAATTTTAGCTTTAGAAGTAGTTTCGCAAACTTACAACGGCGAATATGAGCAGAAAAAAATTGATTATGCCGAGTTAGGCATTTTGTATTATGTCATTTACGCACCAACGCGGCTACGGCGTAAGCGTCAGCGTTTAGAAGTTTATCGCTTAGTAGAAGGTAAGTATATTTTACTGTCAGGTGATAAAATCTGGATGCCTGAAATTGGCTTAGGTATTGGACGCGAACGGGGGACTCATCAAGGTATGACGCGGGAATGGCTGTTTTGGTATGATGAAGCAGGTCAGAGATATCTGACACCAGAAGAGGCAAAATTTCAGCAACAGCAACAACTAGAACAAACTCAGCAACAACTTCAAGAACTTTTAACTAAATTACAACAAAGAGGAATTGACCCCAATACACTTTAACAGTTATCAGTAAAGGCTAAACTACTCAACCTTCAACGCCCGCCGCGCCAGCTTTGCGTAAGTCTTCACCGTTTCATAAGGCATTTGCAAATCTCCCGCCACCACTTGCAACGACTCGCCCATTTCCCGCCGTGCTAATATAGTTGCCCACTTTGATGCTACCTCAGAAGCGCGATCGCCTCCCGTCCTTTTTCGTTGGGCTGTAAATATCTCCGTTAACTCCTCAATTCTACTTGCCAAGAAACTTTCTACCTCTGGTACATCTGCGACAACTTGCGACGACCAACCCAAGCGGGTTTGACCCAAGCCAAATGTCGTTTTATGACCAGTACCGCAATAGGGTGCTAACTTACCTAAAGCATAAAACAACTGATAAAATTCCGGTTGTTGCAACGCTTGTCTAGTCAAACTAAACTCTACTGCACCTGTAAAACCTGTCACCGCACCCTTCTTGCCTGCTAGTATTTTTACTGAGGCGATTTGATGACGGGTAATCAGCACAGACTCATCTACCCAAGCTAGAAATGTATCTTGGGCTATCGGTATTCCTGAAAAATCATTCCAACGGCGTAGGTAACTATGAAATACATTCATCGGTACAGGTAAGGGTAGATGATGACCTTTGCGACGAAAGCTAGTAGGACTGATAAATCTTAAACTGAGATTTCCTCCATCTTCAGCATTAAGTAATTGAGTATAGGTTGTAGGCGCATGAACAATATTACACGCAAGAATCTGTAAAGGTGCATTCCGCAAACTCACCTCTGAAGGCAGATTTTTGACCCACTGTGCCAACCATTGCACCACTCTACCTGATAATGCTGTCACAGACCAACGATAGGTTTGATTAGCAAAAATTTTTAATTGCTTCCCACTACTGACTAATTCGCCATCCAATGCAGAGATAGTGAAGGGTTTTTCTGACTCGCCATCATGGAGATAAGCAGAAAGTTCTGGATTGGTTGAACGTACTTGGTCGAGAAACCAGGCATGGAGTCCAATGGTGTACTGAGGGTACAAAGACACATCTACTTTTGTGGCTAACTCAAATTCCAGTCCGACTAATTCTGTCTCTAGTGGCCAGTCGGGGTCAGAATTTGGGAGATTGATTTTGTTCTTGGGGCGACGCACCATTTATGCACTAGGTTGAGAGAGACAATGTTGCATACTTGCAGGATGACTTTGTTGGTTTTGTAGCATAGACAAGATGCCCGCCCTAATTATACAAGTTAAATGTGTAATACATTAAGCGATCGCCCTGGGAGGATTTCATCAACCTAGGTTTTTTACACTCTGCTAGCTGATCATAGAGAAAATCAGATGCGATCGCTTCAGGAACTTCTCAAGGGTGTGTTAGGCGATGACCAAATTGACTAAGGTAATTCCAACTTAGAGGCGTTAAGTTGGCTCATTTAACAATATATTCCGGTACTAGTGAAAATTTGCAGTTTGCAGAAACAACCAGACGCGCAAAAAATACCACCTAAAAAATAAATATCTCCATCTCTGGGTGAGAGCGTTAGCGCAGCTTACTGTAGGTATCGCTCTCACTAGACACTATATATTTGATCCCCGGATATGGCTTTGAGTTTAGAGGTAAATGATTCCGAGCGATCGCTCTTGGCTGGGGTAAACTGCCCAATAGGTGGATGATTTAGAGTGATGGATGGATCATTTGTCTCTTGATGGGGGGGTTCTGCGGGCTTTAACCTTGGTTGCACAGCAGTCGTCACTGCACCCACCGTAGACGCTGCCAAAACTCTTGTTTCTGGTAGTGGTGCGGCTTTTTGCAGGAATGTTTCTTGGTGTTTGACATTCATCAATTGAATGGACGACTGGCTACCATTGTCATTTTCGACTGGCGGGGATGAAACTAACACCAAATCGGGATCATAGTTGACTCTCTCAGACACCGTTGGTTGTTGGTGAAAATTTAACGCCGTCGTGGTAGTAGCCGTTAAACTGGCGGGAAATTGGCTACAAATTAGGCGTTCAAATTCCATATTAAAATGATAGAAAACTTGCCCTCGGCGCAGCCAAAATGCCAATATTTGCTGCACGGAAATTCCTTTATAGCGTCCTTGATAGAGAGCTTCAATGACCGCTAAATGTAGCCAATCTGGTGGATATTGTTTCCGCCAACGATGAATTAGCTCACTAGCACTGTAGCCACTGAGGTCAAAACTATAGTGAATTAAGAGGGCGATCGCCAAGTTGGCACAAGTTACTGGTACTGATTGTGACATGGGACTGTTGGACGCTGGCAAGAGGTGTAGATGATCTACCCAGTGCTTCTGGGAGACTAACCTGTAGGGAACTGTAGGATTTGTTACCAAGAGTTTCCAAGCTGATAAGCAGTGTCTATTATTCTACTTGGTCAATTGTCAACTGTCGAAATTATATAGGCTGAATTAACACTTGGCGCACGTTGAATTGCAACTAAGGCTTGATAGACCATTGCGGCAACTTCTGCCCTGGTTGCTTCCCGCGTGGGTGCTAGTAGTTTGGGGTCGGGGTGGTTAACAATAATTCTCTCTTGGGTGGCAGTAATTACGGCTTTACGGGCATACTCAGGAATTGTATTACTGTCAGTATAAGTGAAACTATTATTATTGGTTGTTGATAAGGCAAGTCCATTAACTAAGGAAACAATCACCTGTAGCCTTTGGACATTTTGGTCGGGGCGGAAAGTGCGATCGCTAAAACCACTGACAAAGCCACCACTAGCGGCGATTTGTAAAGCCTGATAAGCCCAAAAATCTTTGGGTACGTCAATAAAGTCTGTAGCTGGTCTGCGGGGTGTAGGGTTGAACGCACCCGCCACTAAAGCCGCATATTGGGCGCGGGTCATGGGTTTATTGGGCTGGTAACTACCATCAGCAAAACCATGAGTGATCCCCATATCTGCCAAGCCGCGAATAAATGCTTCCGCCCAGTGTCCGCCGAGGTCGGTGAAGGTGGGAAGGGCAACATCAACCCTCACAATATAAGGTGAAGCGATCGCCTGTTCTTGTCCATTTGTCACTAAAGCTTGATAAATTAATGTAGCAACTTCGGCGCGGGTGATATCTCGCAGTGGTTCTAGTTGATCTGTTTGGGGATAATTTACCACGAGTTGTTTTTCGGTGGCGGTAGCAATGGGATTGGTGGCATAACTGGGAATTTGGGCGCGATCGCCATATACACTTAACACATTGGGACTACCACCACTCAGCTTTAAGCCATTCACAACAGAAACTATCGCCTGCACCTTAGTTAAATTCTGCCCTGGTCGAAATGTACCATCAGGGAAGCCGCTAATAAAACCCATCTGGGCGGCTTTGGTAATTGCTGACGCTGCCCAAAAGTCAGATTTGACATCTTTAAATTGACTTTGGGGATTATTAGTGGGCAAATTAAAGGTTTTGGCAATCACCGCCGCATACTGGGCGCGGGTAATGGGCGCATTAGGGGCAAAAGTGCCATCAGGAAAGCCGCTAATAAAGCCCTTACCTACCAAAGCTTCCACAAAAGCAGTAGCCCAATGTCCAGCTAAGTCAATCAAACTGGTGTTAGCCGACTGCATGGGGTTATCTATGGTAGCGGCGAGAAAATTCACCTGACCCTTCACTTGGGTAGGATTTAACTTGTTACCCACAGAAATCAATGGCTGGACTGAGGAATTTTGAATATCAAATCCTCCATTGTCACTAAATATATTCCCGGCTACATCTTGAGTATTACCCAAATCAGGGACGGCATTTTCATTGACGAGTAGCCCACCTTGGGTATTTTTAATAATCAGGTTATCACGCAGCACCGGCCTAGCATTGCGAGAAAGTGCGATCGCAGTCCGATTATCAGATAATTTATTATTGGCAATTAAAGGTGCAGCAAAGTCACTAATAACGATACCCAAGGGATTCTTTTGCAAGACATTCCGCAAGACTTCCCCTTTACTATTACGTGCCATAAACACACCACTAGCGGCATTCTGCACAAATACATTATCGAGAATATATGGTTTAGCCGTACCGCTAGTAAATACACCTTCTCGACCGCAGTTAGTAAAAGTATTGTTGACTATATGAGGTGCTGTTGATTCCAGCCAAACCCCAGTTCCCTTAGCCACGGGATTAGTCACAGTCACACCTCTGAGACTGGTTTTATTCAATAAAACTAAGGTGACATTCTGCACACCAAAGCTAGGGCTTTGATATTCTCCACTCCCAGAAATTAAAATACCCGCACCTTTATTAGCTTCATTACCAAGCACCGTCACCTTTTCGGGGATTACTAGGGGAAACACTTCCTTATTCACAGTGCTATAAGTCCCCGCCGCCAACTGAATAATTGCCGGGGAAGTTGCTTTTAAAGCACGAGTCAGGGTTTTAAACGGACTTGTCCGTGAACCAGAGTTAGCATCATTCCCCGTAACAGGGTTGACATAGAGTGTGGCAATGGGGTTAGTATTCACCATTGATAATTAAGCAGCAATTGTTTAAATGACACCATGATAAAACAACAGTAACGGGAAATTGGGAATAGGGATAGGGAACAGGTGATAGGTGACAGGGGATAGGAAGGACTTTTAAGTCACCACTCTTCATTTCTGAATGTGGCTAAGGCACGGAAATAATTTTATGACTAGAAGATTGCATATTTTTCTTATTATCCTCAGATAAATCTAAAAGCCAGATTCTGAATTCTTCCCGAATAATCACTCACAGCTAGGAACACAGACTATGTTTAAACATGGAGTTTTAGCTTCAGTTGCAGGCGGCATAATATTAAGCTTGCTAACGACTGCTGCCGAATCAGCACAGGCATCTACTCTTGTATTTAGTGGATCAGGAGCTACAACAAATACTGCCTTCAATGATTTTCGCACAGCGATCGGCGGTGGCAGCCGCATTAATTGGGATGGTGTTCGTCTTGATGGGACTGATGCTAACCCTAACACTCAAATAATTGATTTGGGAAAAACAGTTGCAATTCCGGTTGATCGCTTCCAAGGTGCGGGTGCGCTGTTTTCAGAGCCTTATGCAGTCAGTGGCGATGGATTTGCTAGTGTCAATCCAGATACAGCAGGCCAGTTTCCCGCCTTCAGTCCGAACAATACCTTTGTGATGTTCGATTTCAACTCCGGCGAGTTTGAGGATCGTTCCATTGACCAAACCTTCGTATTGCCTGGCACAAACATTGCGGCTGGGACACGAGGTTTTGGTGCGATCTTCGTTGATGTAGAAGATCCCACAAGCAGCAGTATCGAATACTTCGGCACTACGAGCAGTGGCAATAAGGTCAGTCTGGGTAAGTTTTTCGTCCCCGTTGGAGCATCAGGAGAGACTCAGTTTTTGGGAGTTCTCTTCGACAACCCTGTTGTGACCGAAGTAGAATTAACCGTTGGGAGTAAAGCCCTATTTAGCTTTGATGGCACGACTATCCAATCATTTGGTAGTGAAGATTTAGCAAATGGTATTGATCTAGTTGCCACCGATGATTTCGTTTTTGCTGTACCAACTTTAGCAACCTTGACTCAAGTCCCAGAGCCAACACCACTCTCTGGTTTTGGGGTTGCCGCATTTGGAGTGATTGGTTTTCTAACAAGAAAGCGTCTCAGAAGGATTTAATTAATACCAATTTTTTTAAGCGTTCGAGG
Organism: Anabaena sp. UHCC 0399; assembly: GCF_034931465.1. Classification (NCBI taxonomy): domain Bacteria; kingdom Bacillati; phylum Cyanobacteriota; class Cyanophyceae; order Nostocales; family Nostocaceae; genus Anabaena; species Anabaena sp. UHCC 0399. The sequence continues at coordinate 21,585 of NZ_JAYGGZ010000014.1, forward strand.
TAGCGTGCCGGAGGCTCTAGCTATGCCGCCGGCTTTACCTTATGCTTTGCTCCAGTCTGAATGACATTTTTATACCCCTTCCAACTTTTCAAACATCCTCTAAGAGATACTATACAAGTGCTTGACTACAAACAATCATCGGAATTGGCTGAGATAATACTGGCAGATGATTATTATTCCATTCCTGCATATTATGTTGTCGGTAAATCTGCACTAGTTGATTAAATAAATTCTGTCCTGTTAAACCATTACGGCGCAAAATGTTTAACTCTCGATGAATAGCTTGAGTTAGGGGGCTGCGAAACACACTTTCTAAAATATTGACTTGAGCTTTTAAATCTTCATCTCTAAGAGATTTAAAAAAAATTCTCAGTTCGCGTAAAATATATCTTTGCCCTTGAGTTAAACGCTGATTATATTGCCGTTCTGATTGACGATGTTTAACTTCTTCGGCAAATTGATATTTGATGGACATCACCACTGAGTTATGATTTTCTGGTAATTTATAGGTTGCAGCATTAGCATCTGATTTGATTGCGCCTAAAATTCGCGGGATATCTCTAGAAATAATCTTGCCGTTATTATCTATCAAAAATAACTGTTGATAACCTTTGATATCTGGTCTATTGGGGTCAGATGCTTCACAAAAAATGAATGTGCCTTTAGATGAAAGAGAAAATTTAGCTGTACGTATTCCATGTCCCACAACATCGGAAACAAAAGTACCGCCATAGTCTCTAATGTTTTGGACTGCATGATTAACGGCAACTTTTTGGAACTCTGCTAATTGTTTAGTAATTTTATTATCTTCTAAAATTAGGTCTTTGGGTTCTGTATCTTCTAAACGGTCTTTGACTAAACAATAAAGAGTTTTCATGTAAACATCATAAGGACTGACTGAAGCAACAGCCCAAGATTTTTGCATTTCTTGCATTAAGGCTGCATTAAAATCTTCTGCTTCGTTCCATAGTTCATTAAACGAATCAGTTAATTCTGTATGGTTGTCGTTACCGTGAATCATGACATTGAGTTCGGTATTGTGAGTAATACCGGAAAGGGTCAGATTAGATGAACCAACAATTGCAATACCTTTTTCGGTGCGTTCTAGGGGTCTACCTTGGCTATCATAGACAGTACCGTAGTCAAATATATAGGCTTTGGCGTGTAAAGTTCCTTTGGTGTAAACGCGGACATGAAGCCGTTTTTCTGCTATCATCTGCACGAGATTTTTTACTAATATCTCGGCTGCATCTGTTTGATCCATTAGTTCTATACTAGAACGGATATTGGCAGATGTATTGTTAGTTATCTGTTGTACTTCTGTTCTTTTGGGATAGTTTTGGGCTTCAATTTTATCGGCAATTAATTCTAGTCGTCGATATCCTTGGGCGATTTGTTCTATGGTTTTATTGTTGCTGGTGTTACCAATTAATAAGCGTAATTCTTTGATGTTTGTTAGTTTTTCTGCTATGGCGGTGAAGCCGGAAAGGAAGAAGTAACCGACGGCAAAATGTGCAGATGATGATGATGTGAGAATACAGTTGATTTGGTCTACTAATTTCTGTTGGCGATTGTCTATAATGTCATGTATAGGCATAAGTAAAAGAGTGTAAATAATTGAATTTTATAGTATATGTATTATATGTAGGGTGTGTTAGGCGTAAGCCGTAACGCACCGAAAGCTCCTTATATATTGATGACATCTTCGTAAATTTCTGGCATTGTGAGGGTTAATCCTATTGAGTTTAATTTTAATTCGTCTCCCTGGTTTAATATTTCTAGTGTCCAATTCCCTTGAGTGTCTTGGCGATAAACTTCAATTTTGATTTCATCTTGGGAAACTAATACATATTCTTGTAAGCTTTGTAATGTACGGTAATTGACAAGTTTTTCTCTTCTGTCTGTTAGTTCTGTGCTGGGTGATAGGACTTCGATAATTAAGCAGGGAGAGTTTAAGTAAAAGCGGTCTTTGTCTTCTGGGTCGCAGGTGACGGTGACATCTGGATAATAAAATAGGTTTTTGGCTTCGTTGGCTAGTTTGAGTCTGATTTTCATGTCAGCCATGAAGACGCTACAGGAACTACCCCGCAGATGGGAACGCAGTCTTGAGTAAATATTCCCTGATATGAGATTGTGTTCTTTGCTACCACCAGACATGGCGAATATTTGTCCGTCCAGGTATTCGTGACGGGTTTCGCTGGATTTTTCTAGTTCTAGGTATTCTTCGACGGTGAAGAGGTTTATGGGTGAGTACATGGTTTTACTTTGTTAGTCTCTTCTCTATTATCTGTAGGAAACCCAAGGTTGGATTTTCTGCGCTGAGAGTGATGTCTTTTTTGTTTCGCGCATTCGCCCTTGGCGTTCCCGCAGGGTAGGCGCAAAGGCGCAAAGAGGAGGGATGGAGAGTTTAGGAGTTAAAAGGGTGGGTAAGTAAAATGGTGTAAAAGTTTGTAGTGAGGACTTTAGTCCTCTCTTTGAGATGTTAGGGGAAGACGGAAGGGCTAAAGAAAGCCCTTACTACGAACTCAATTTACATTGCTTGACATTTTATAGTCCGTAAAGGGCGGCTACTCTTTCATCTATTTCTTTTTCCCAGGTTTCGCAGTTTACGCCTTTTGCATCTAGGCATTTTTGGACTAGTTGAGATATGGTTTCTTTTTCTGTGGTGGAAGCAATAGGTATGGGAATTTTACTCATGTATATACTGCGTAGTTCTAGGGTATTCCCTTGGATTTGAGAACAAATATTTTTGAGATATTTCCATACATTATTTGAATTTAATACGCCTAGTAAATAAAGTTCTGATGAGGGGATAATAAAACATTTATTATTCGGAAATAGCCCTTTATTGTCAATTGTAAAGCGTGATTCTTTAGCCATTTCTGGATAAATTATTTTAGGCTTCTCGAAGGAAGATATATATTGCATTTGTGGTTGTTGTAATTCATACCAGTTTTGTTTTGTGGCTCTATTTTCTAATTGTTGGCGATATAGCTGTAAATGTTCTATTACTCCTGGAAATTGATTTATATCAATTCCATGATATATATATAGTAAATATTTATTTTTATATTCAATACGCCATTTACGAACATTATCGCCTACCACCAAAGGTTTAATAATATTATTGTTGTTTGCATTGATTGTGATAAGTTCTTCTTTTTGGATTTCATCAATGTAAAATGCGTTGTTATATCCACTAACTATCCCACGGTAAATTTTTCCTTGAATATACTCATTTAATGGAATACCTACTTTTTCCATCTGCTTAATTAAGCTTGTAGAAGCATCAGTTGCTAATATCCAAGTTGACCCTATAATTGCACCATCTAGCAAGATATTTCCGATATGTGTTAAAAAATTCTTGGGTGACGGCTTCTACATCAAATTCTTGATCATGGCGTGTTTGAATTTCTAATGGTGACGCATTAGCGGGAATATCTTCTAAATCTAAGCGACTGATTATTTCTGAGGCGGTGCGTAATTGTTCGTCTTCTCCAACGGTAATACGACGGAAAAGTTTACGTTTTTGGAGGGTGTTATCGTATTTGACGTTGAGAAAGTGCCAGCGAGAATGAGATTTATTAGAAAATATAAATAGTGCATAGGGGTGTTCTTTTAAAAGATGATCTACAATTTTTCTTTCCCCTTGTCTAGATAATTCTTCAGATTTTAGTCGTGAGTAAATTACATGAAAGGCGTTATTAGTCCCACCTGATGCTAATAATAGGGGTTCTTCTATCAGTTCGTTAGCAACTGCTTCAGTTAGTTTCCGCCGCGAAAGGGTTTGATTAATTCTTTCGTAGTTTAATTGACTCCAAAATAATTTTTTGAGGGTGTCGATGTTTTTAAGATTTCGGAGTGAATCTAAGACTGACTGTTGTAGTTGTAAGGTGAACATAATATGGAGGTAAATTTTTGGTATAAGTCTGCACGGCAAGGTGTGGCTACTATTTGAAGTAGCAGGAGGAGGTTTGATTAAACGCAGAGGTACGCTGAGGTTTACGCGGAGGTACGCGGAGGTTTAATTAGTGTGAGAAATTTTGATAAGTTTAAATTGAGGTGTTAGGCATTTATGGGTGATGCTTAACAGTAAATAAGGGCAATTTATAGATGATTAATCTTTGAAAATTTTATGCTTAAAGTTAACTTTATATTTTTGATACTTGCCTCAGTAATGGCACTGATTTAAAGGAAATTTTACACCTTGCACCAGTTTTTCATGCCTTACACACCTATACTTCTGGGCAACTTGTGGGCAGTTTTTCACGTCAACGAGTGAGCGATGAGCCTGGCACTGATCAAGAGTGTCGGTAAAATGTCACTATTGTTGAGTACCCTAGTTTAAGTTGCGATCGCTAGATAACCGATGATTGAAGTTGAACATCTCAGTAAAATTTACGGTTCTACCTCAGCAATTACTGATGTAACTTTTAATGTTGAACCGGGGGAAATTGTAGGGTTTCTGGGGCCGAATGGCGCGGGAAAAACTACAACGATGCGAATTTTGGCGGGTTATCTCCCAGCTAGTAGTGGTACAGCTAAAATTGCTGGCTTTGATGTCCATGAAAGTTCTTTGGCTGTGCGTCAACGCATTGGCTATTTACCGGAAACGCCGCCGTTATATCCTGAGATGACGGTGGAGGGATTTTTGCATTTTGTCGCCCATATTAAAGGTATATCAGCAGGCGATCGCGCCGCCAAGGTGAAAGCAGCTATCAAACGTTGCAATTTGCAAGAAAAAAGTCAGGTAATTATTCGCAAGTTATCTAAAGGATATCGTCAACGGGTCGGGATTGCTCAGGCGATCGTTCATGATCCCCCAGCAATTATTTTAGATGAACCAACGGTGGGACTTGACCCCCGACAAATTATTGAGGTACGCAACTTAATTAAAAGCCTCGCCGGGACACACACAGTTATCCTGTCTACCCACATTCTCCCAGAGGTGAGTATGACCTGTAACCGCGTCACCATCATTAATCGCGGTCAGGTAGTTGCAACTAATACACCAGAAAATTTGATGACGCAGTTGACAGGCGGTGCAGGCTATGAAATAGAAATTGAAGGAGAAGCCGCCCTAGCCAAGCAGGTATTGCAAAACATCGCAGGTGTAAATTTGGTAGAGTCTGTACCTGTGAATGATCCTAGAGAAAACCGTGCCTACTTGCGGGTGCTTTCACAGGCGGGAAGCGAACCAGGAAAAGATATAGCTACAACTTTAGTCAGTTCTGGATTTAGTTTGCATGAAATGCGGCGTGTTAGTGCCACCCTCGAAGATGTATTCTTGCAACTAACCAGGGAAGAAAAAAATTTAGCCACAATTGACAAATCACCAGCTAGTGAAGGAGAAAAAGCGTAAATGGGTATAGTCCTGAGTAACATTATTGCCATTTATCGGCGAGAGTTACAGACTTATTTTGTCTCGCCTTTAGCTTATGCGATCGCTGGCGTGTTTTGGTTGATCGGCGGCTTATTTTTAGTGATGATTTTGCTGGGGCCAGATGGAATTTTACCAGCCGTCGCCTTTATCGATTTACAAGGACAACAATTAAACGTCCCAGTCCCACCTATTGATGTCCCCTACGAATTTATTAAAGCTTTTTTAGACCGCATGGGTTGGCTGTTGTTATTTATTTTGCCGATTCTCTCAATGGGACTCTATGCTGAAGAACGCAAACGGGGAACTTTAGAACTCCTAGCCACCTCCCCCATTACCAACTGGGCTGTAGCTGTCGGTAAATTACTAGGGGTAGTGACATTTTTTACTACTTTGATTTTACCGCTAATGGTGTTTGAAGCGATCGCCATTAGCAGTTCTAATCCCCCCCTATCACCTGTAATTCCCTTAGTGGGACACTTGGGTTTAATCTTATTAGCGTCGGCAATTCTATCTTTAGGAATGTTTATTTCGTCGTTAACGGACAGTACAATCCTCTCTGCTGTTTTCACTTTTGCTTTAGTTATATTGCTGTTATTTGTTGATTTAATCGCTAAAAGTATTGGTGGCCCCATAGGTGAAATTATTGGTCATTTTTCTTTGCTAAAACATTACAACACAATGATTCAAGGCATCTTTGATAGTAGTGCCTTAGTTTTATTTGGCAGTTACATCTTTTTAGGTATCTTCCTCACCGCGCAGTCAATTGATGCACTGAGATTTCAGAGACAATAGGGGTTTAGGTGACAGGTGATAGGTGACAGGTGACAGGGTAGTAGCAATTATCCCCAATGACTAATGACTAAATAAAATGACAACTATTAAACAAAAACAACTTTGGAAATATTTATTCTTACTGGGGCCGTTTTTCACTGTAGCGGGTTTAACGGCTGGGTTAGTGGCTGAGAGTTGGGGAGTTGTTCCCCTAGTGCTGCTAATTACAGGAATTCTTATTTGTGGCTTGTGGGTAGCTTGGCAAAGTCAGCGCAGTCAATGGTGGAAACGGCGTTCTACTCAAGCTGGTACTAACGCTTTGGTTGCAACTCTGGCGGTATTGCTAATCGTCGGATTAATTAACTTTTTAGCGACTCGCTACCAAGTGCGTACAGATTTAACAGATACGCAATTGTTTACTATTTCCCCCCAATCACAGGAATTAGTCCGTAACCTTAAGCAACCGATTAAACTCTGGGTGTTTGATGTTAACCAAAATCCTCAAGACAGGGAACTGTTAGCAAATTATCGCCGCCAAAGTTCAAAATTTCAGTTTGAGTATGTTGATCCCCAAGGTAGACCGGGATTAGCAGAAAAATTTGGTGTGAAAGATTACGGGGAAGTATATCTAGAAGCTGGCGACAAGCGGCAATTAGTACAATCAGTAAATGTCAATGAACGCCTCTCAGAGATTAAGTTAACAAATAAACTGCAACAATTATATAGCGATCGCATTGCCAAAGTTTACTTCCTCCAAGGTCATGGCGAACATCCCATTACCACTGGTGAAGGGGGAATGTCACAAGCTATTCAAGGTTTAAGCGATAAAAATTACACTGCTTCACCATTAAGTCTCACAGACAATCCCAAAGTTCCTGATGATGCTGATGTTGTCGTTGTGGCTGGCCCCAAACGCGAACTATTTGATGCTGAGGTCAAAGCTTTACAAGCTTATCTCAATGGTGGTGGCAACGTGTTACTCATGGTTGACCCCAATACCAACCCCAACCTCAACAGTTTGCTACAAGAGTGGGGGGTGCGTCTAGATGATCGTTTGGCGGTGGATGTCTCCGGTGCTGGTGTAGGACTTGGCCCTGCTGCACCTATCGTTAGAGATTACGGACAACACCCCATTACTCAAGATTTTCGCAACGGTATTTCTTTTTATCGTCTAGCTAGACCTCTGGAAATTACCCCAGTCGCTGGTGTGCAGTCTACTCCTCTACTCCAAACTAAACCCTATCCCGATAGCTGGGCAGAAAGCGACCTCCAAAGTGAAAAATTAGAGTTTAACCCTGACAAAGACCTCAAAGGCCCTCTAACCTTAGGTGTGGCTTTAAGCAAAACAATACCAGCTAAACCCACAGCCACACCTGCACCAACTACTTCACCCACACCACAGACTCAGGCTAGTCCTACTACTTCCCCGACTACATTACCCACACCCCAAAATCAAGCTAGTCCTACTACTTCACCCACACCCCAAAATCAGGCTAGTCCTACTCCTTCCCCGACTACATTACCCACACCACAGACTCAGGCTAGTCCTACGGAAGCTCCTCAAGCTGAACAGCCGTCTGAAAAACCTGCTACTGAGTCAAGGTTAGTAGTGATAGGGAACTCAGATTTTGTCACAGATAGGATATTCCAACAGCAACTTAATGGTGATGTATTCCTCAACTCAGTCACCTGGCTAAGTCAGCAAGATCAACAACCCCTTTCGATACGTCCCAAAGAACCGAAAAATCGCCGTATCACCATGTCAGCCGCCCAAGCCAACTTTCTCACCTTGTCTTCTGTGATAGTTTTACCCTTAATTGGCTTTATCACCGCCGTTGCTATTTGGTGGAAACGGCGATGAGTATGGGGACTATTGACTGTTGACTATTGACTATTGACTATGAAATTACCAAAAACAACTTTGATTTTAGTTTTACTCGCACTGGGGTTGGGAGGATTCGTTTATTTCTACGAAATTCGAGGTGCAACTCAGCGTGAAGAAGCTAAGGTGAATCAGCAGCAAATTTTCTCTTTTGCTGAAGAGGATGTGCAGGCTTTGACGATAAAGACTGCAAAACTTACCCTGAATTTGGAACGCAACCCTGAACCTAACCCTAAGTGGTTGCTCAAGTCTCCTGTGTCAGAGCCAGCCAATGATGCAATTGTTTCTTATTTAATGGATTTATTGGTTAAGGGGAAGAGCGTTAGCGCAGCTCCACCAAAGGTGGCTCGCAGTTTATCAATTCCAGCTAATCAAGCGGGAGATTTTGGTTTAAATCAACCCCAAGCCACTATCAATATTAAACTGAAGAATCAAAAAACTCATCAGATAGTTTTAGGCAAAGCCGACTTTAACCGTCGTTTCCTCTATGCCCAAGTTGACCCAAATACCCAACCAAATGGCAATATTAATGTGCTGTTGGTATCTACCGATTTTGAAAATGCGATAAATCGAGAATTATCTGAATGGAAACAACCTACAAATCAGGTTGAGCAAACGCCTACACCAAGCACCCCTGAACCGACTCCAACCAATAGCCAATAATATCACAGTAGAACCTAAATACGCGCAACAAAAATCAAAACTTTGCGCTTGCTTCCTTATGCTTGCAATGACGAAAATACGTTATTGTTGCGTAGTTCGTGTATAGGTGAGGTTGGTAATGATATATTATCTTTTTAATTTTCTGTTTTTATGACTGAAGCAACCGCAACCTTACTGATTTCTTGTCCAGATCAACGGGGACTAGTGGCAAAAATTGCCAATTTTATCTATTCCAATGGCGGTAATATTATTCATGCCGATCAACATACAGACTTTGCGGCTGGGTTATTTCTCTCCCGGATTGAATGGCAGTTAAAGGGCTTCAATTTACCGCGAGAATTAATTGGGCCTGCATTTAATGCAATCGCCCAACCTTTAGGTGCTAAATGGGAACTCCACTTTTCTGATACAATCCCCCGTATTGCCATTTGGGTAAGTCGCCAAGACCATTGCCTTTATGATTTGATTTGGCGACAACGCGCTCAAGAAATGTCTGCTGACATCTCCTTAATTATTAGTAATCATGCTAATTTAAAACCAATCGCCGACCAATTTAGTATCGACTTCCATCACATTCCTATTAATAAAGACAATAAACCAGAACAAGAAGCTAAACAACTACAATTACTCCAAGAATACAAAATTGATTTAGTTGTTTTAGCTAAATATATGCAAATTGTTACTCCTGATTTTATTGCTAAATTCCCTCAAATTATTAATATACATCACTCATTTTTACCTGCGTTTGTGGGTGCTAATCCCTATCATCGAGCCTTTGAACGGGGCGTTAAAGTCATTGGTGCAACGGCTCATTACGCCACTGCTGAATTAGATGCGGGGCCAATTATTGAGCAGGATGTAGTCAGAGTTAGCCACCGCGATGAAGTTGAAGATTTAATTAGAAAGGGCAAAGATTTAGAACGCATGGTGTTAGCTAGAGCAGTACGTTTACATTTACAAAATCGAGTTTTAGTCTACGGTAATCGCACTGTGGTATTTGAGTAAATAACTTTTTTTACCCATATTCCGCAGGTATATTTTAAATGTTATTTAAGTTTAAAACCATCATGGGGCAGGGCTTTCAGGATAAATTAACTTAAACTATCCTCTAAATAGCCCGCCATCATTCGTTTCATGTCAGCAATCATACCATCAACATTTCCACCATCTTTCTCAATGTCTTTTTCCTGCTGTATGAGATAACTCATACCTTTATAGAGGGCTTTCAATATCCGCGCAATCTGCCAACCCTGGATGGGGTTCAGTTCCGGACAAACCCGTAGGAGTAAATCGTAGATGGTTGCCAGTATCTCCTGATCGACCTGTTGAGCGGCTTCAGCCATAGTTCCTCCCCCTTCCTGCCCAGCATTTAGATGTCTAAAGGCAGGATGTTTGCGCTCAAAGGCAATCATCGGGTCAATCACTCGATCAACTATCGTGGCAAAATCTAGACCGGACACATCCTGTTGTAGCGAGGTCAACGTATTGCTGCCCAATTGCTGCATATATCGCTCCCCCAACGCTGTGAGGATTGCTTCCTTGTTAGAAAAATACTGGTACACTGAGCCAACTGAAATACCAGATCGCTCGGCTAAAACATTGGTGTTGATAGCTTCTGCCCCTCCTGCCGCCAGCAAATCGGCGGCAGTGTCCAGGATTAAATCACGCCGTCGCTGACCACGCTCTCCTGATGGACTACGGCGGGTTTTTTGTAATGTTGGATTACCATCCTCTGAAACGGTTGACTTCACTGTTTTATTCTCTGGCGATTGACGATGTGAGCTTTTACTCATATACTTCCAAATGTAGGTGTGAGTAATAGCTCACATTAACAAAGTTCGGACTAAATCTACAAGGAACACGCTCACCAGGGGATAACAATCATGAGTGGCAAAACAGCTTTTGTGACTGGAGCGACAGGTCTGCTGGGTAGTAATCTTTGCCAATTGCTAATCTCGCAGGGATGGCAAGTGAAGGGGCTGGTTCGGTCTATTGATAAGGCTAAACGCTTTATGGGAAGCAGTGGAGTTCAATTTGTTCAGGGTGATATTGAGAATGTGTCTGCCTTTGCTCAGGCGTTAAAGGGAGTAGATGTGGTGTTTCACACGGCGGCTTTTTTTCGGGAGTATTATCAGCCGGGTAATCACTGGGAGAAGATGAAGCGCATCAATGTAGATGCCACAATGGAACTTTTGCAAGCGGCAGAAGTGCAAGGGGTAGCAAAAACGATTTTTACCTCATCCAGTGGAGTGATTCAGACCTACCCACATCAGGCTGCTACTGAAACAGCACCTTACAGCAAATTCGCCCAAAAGAACCTTTATTTCAAAACTAAGATTTTGGCAGAACAGGAAATTTATCGGTTTCTGGAGACTAGCCAAATGGATGTGGTGATGATTTTGCCCGGTTGGATGATGGGTCCTGGGGATGCAGCACCGACTTCTGCGGGGCAACTGGTGTTGGATCTACTAGCAGGTAAGCTGCCAGGGATAATTAATGGTGGTGCTTCATTGACTGATGTTCGCGATGTAGCGGCAGTTATGGTTACTGCTGCCGAACGAGGGAAAAGGGGTGAGCGTTACATTGTAGCGGGATCACTGAAAACAATGAAGGATATTGCTTTAGAACTAGAAGCGATTTCAGGGGTGAAAGCTCCGAAAATGGAAATTCCTGATTGGATTGCACTTTCTATCGCTTGGTTGTTGGAAACCTGGGCAGGTTTGACGGGTGGGGTCAACTCTATGCCACTGGCTGGTATCCAAACTTTATTGGAAAAAGCGAACTTAAGTTCAGCCAAAGCTGACCAAGAGTTGGGAGTAACCTTTCGCCCCTTCAGGGATACGTTGAAAGATACAGTATTGTGGTATCAGTCTGAAGGCTATCTATAAAGACCTGTAGGCGATCGCTTTCTTACTGAGTAATATTCTGAAAAAGAAGATGCGATCGCCTATCAAAAAACTGTTTAAACCATTTCTATCTCTATCTGATGGTTTTTTAAGAAATCATATGTGAAATGATCTACAACATTTGTATCGACAAGTTCTAGATTATAAAAATCTACAAACTCATGATCAAAATATGGGCCTGCGTGCCAAGTGCCTTCATTTAACTTAATAAAACAATTACCCGGAATGCGGAAAGCAGCAATTTCTGCTAATACTGGTTCATGCAAATCATTATGGGGAGGACAAACTGCAATTAACCAATCTTTCCCTTCTAGAGAACCTAAACATTGTGTACATTGCACATGGCGAGTAATTTTATGAAACTTACGTCCTCGCTTTTGCAGTCGCATAATATAAAAACGCGGAGTGCCATTTTTTAAGTTGAGTTGAGCATCTTCTAAATCAAAAGCTTTCCCATCATCGCTAGGAAAAATTACTTGTCCATAAAGTTGAAAGTTTTCTGGTGTAATCCATTTCACTTGTAATTGTTCTACTGTTTGTGACGTATTCATAAAATTCTCTGTATAAGGTGAAAGGTAGGAGAAAGTTCGCGTAGCGTGTCGCAGACAAGGTAGGAAGAAAATATATTACTTAGCACCGGCTAAACGCCGCGCTACCGCTAACAGCACTCATTAATTACCATTGTAATTCTTTAGGAATCAGTGACTTAGGAATGATAGAAACTTGTTTTTCTCTATCACTAGGTTTTGTGTACCACCAAGCCCAAGTAATCAGAACTGCTTGTAAGGGAAGTCTAATTGCTTGAAACCAAGACGAATCTGAATATGGGATGTGTTCAATCTGAATATGATTTATTGCCTGGTTAATATTTGCAGGGAAAACCGCAATAAATAATGCAATTATTCCCCACGCCGCAGCTTGACTGACAGGCGGAACTAATAAACCGATACCGCCTAAAATTTCATAAAACCCACTCAAATAAACTAACCCTAAAGGATAAGGAAGTTGTGGGGGCATAATTTTGACGTAGGGTTCTGGGATAGCAAAATGTGTAATGCCAACTATGATGAGAGATACAGCCAGAATTATACGTAAGAGTTCTTTGTGCTTGTTCATGGGTGCGTCTAATTTATTCAATATCTCCACTGTTTCAGTTTGACTAACTAATATCAGCTTGTCTTCACTCAACAGTGGGAAAATTGACGCATATTTTGCCAAATAATACTTACGACTTTAGATTATTGTAGTAACCAAATGACTATTAATCTCAGGTTATATGACACTCAATTTTAGTCGCCGTCAATTTGTCTTGTATGGTTCAGCTACCGTTGCTACCAGCTTACTGCTAAAAGCTTGTAGCCAGACCACGACAACCCCAACAGTAAATAGTGGTGGTGGAGGGTTAAATAATTTTTGCTGTGGTGGATGATGTATTATTTTTGCCTCGCGCAAAGGCGCAAAGACGCAAAGAGAAGAATTTTTATCTATCCTCAAATGGGTTCAAAATGTCTTCAGGTAAAGGTGCATCTTGAAAATTATTACAAGCCAATAGTAATTAGTCACACCTGAATTTCCGTTAATTTAACTTCTGTGATGAATCTCTATTTAATGAGTATTGTATCTGTTTAATAATCTCAATTACTTCACTAGCAGATTCTTGCAACTCAATTTTTGCTTCTTCTGGTTTTTCATCCATCCATTTCATTACTTCCTCAAGAAGAGATTTTTTCCTGTCTTGTCGATGTTTACCACTTGGCATTTGTAATATCACATCTACTTGTGGGTTAAATTTTGCTGGGTAATATCGTTCAAAATCATGCTCGGAAAACTGAAGGAAATTACTCTCATTCCAACCACTACGAGTATATTTACTTTTTAAGTCTTCAATAATTTTCGCCTCGTTATCTCCTCCATCTACAACGACCCAAGCTAAATTTTTATAAATTGGTTGCAGGTGTAAAAAGACAAATAGATTATCAAAATCTCTAAACTTGGTTTCAACCTCATTGAGAGAATTTGCTGAATATGTACGTAGCCTACCTTTCAATTCAGGCACAAACCAAGGTATGAGATAATCTCTGATTATTCTCTCTGCTGAGGATTCTTCAAGAATTAACCAAGCTGACCACAAATCCAAATCAAAAAATTCATACCCCAATTCTTCAAGAACTTTCCGTCTAGCTTCAGGAGTATTATCTACTTCTTGTATGTGCGATGTAGGTAGGCGATTTTGAAACTCCATCGATACTGAAAAAAGCTTAGAATTAGGGCTTGCACCTAAATATTTAGCCACTATATTAGAGTGTGTTGTAATTATAAATTGATTATTGGCTGATTTTTCCCTAATCAAAGTAAGAAGTTTCTTTAACGCTTTCGGGTGAACATCATTTTCTGGCTCTTCAATTAAAAATAATTGATTTTCAGCCATACACAAATCAACAATTAATCCTACTAAGTTTGCAACACCTTCGCCCATAGCATCTAATGGTATATTTGCCTGGTTAGTTACTATATAAGCCGCTTTTTTGCCATTAGGTGAAGCAGTTGATGTAACTTGAAAGCCTATTATATCTTGGCAGGCTTGAAAGTATTCTGAATATGCTGGCATTTGAGGGTTGCATATACGATCAATTTTTGCGTATAGATGAAGCAGATCACCCGTTACAGAATTAGTTATATTCAAATTTATTGATTCGTTAAAACCAGCTACTTTTCTTTTTGAGAGATAGGGATATATAAAATTGTTAGGTTCTTTATTTAATATTTGTTCATTGTTCAAATCATTACTTGAAGGAAAAATCATTCTGTTACCAGCACTGAGAAACTCAAGAGTTATCGCATTTTTTAATATATTTAATTTAAATGAGAATTTATCTTCATAAAAACGTCTTAAAAACTCTACATTTGTATCATCAATCCATAACTGAACATATCCATTATCTTTGGATATTCGTAAATCCATGCTATTTAAACTAAAACCTTGTTGAATCCATAAGATAGACCTTAATAAACTTGATTTTCCCGCATTATTAGAACCTACTATCAGATTAAGTCCTTTAGCAAGTTGAATATTTGCATTAGAAAAGCTTCTAAAATTTTTTAATTCAATTTCAGAAATCCACATATAACTTATTTTGAGAGAGGTCAATAAAGTCTATCAACTATAACATCTCTATAGAGCATTTGTACTATAGAAATGTATCAAAATAATAGGGTAAGTTGTGCAAGTAATCAACTACCCTATCAATGTATTAAAAGCTTCCAAGTAAATAAACTACTTAAGAACTTAACCCAAAGCCGAATTTAAATCATTCTGCGCTTGTTCCAATGCTGCTGGTAACTTACTTGCATCGCGTCCGCCGGCTTGGGCGAGGTTTGGTCTACCACCGCCGCCACCGCCGCAGATTTTCGCGATCGCACCAACAAATTTACCCGCCTGTAAGCCTTTCTTGTTCACTTCAGGACTAAAGGCTGCAACTAAGCTGACTTTCCCCTCTTCAGGAACAGAACCTAACACCACTGCACCGTTACCGATTTTTTGCAGTAAGCGTTCGGCTGCGGTTTTTAATGATTCGGGGTCAACGCCTTCTAGCTCGGCGACGATGATTTTATGATCGCCTAAAGTGGTTGCTGTTTGGAGTAAGCTGTCAGATTTAGCGATCGCCAATTGTCCTTTCAGCGTTTCTAGTTGCTTCTCTGCATTCCTTAGTTCGCTTTGCAGGGTGGTGATTCTGTCTGGTAGTTCTTCGGGTTTGACTTTAAAGCGATCGCTTAAATCTTTAACTACTTTATCCCGTACATTTAGGTAATCTAAGATTGCGGGTCCGGAAACAGCTTCAATCCGCCGCACCCCAGAAGCCACACCAGCTTCAGCAATAATCTTGAATACGCCAATCTCCGCAGTATTACTGACGTGCGTCCCACCGCATAATTCCATCGACACATCAGGAAAATCGATGACGCGGACTTCATCACCGTATTTTTCCCCAAACATAGCTACAGCACCTCTAGCTTTAGCTTCAGCTAAGGGTAATACTTCGATTTTGGCAGAGTGGGCTTCGGCTATCCAGGTGTTAACCTGTTCTTCAACTTGTTGGATTTCTTCTGGAGTTAAAGCGCGGGGACAGTTGAAGTCAAAGCGCAATCTGTCAAAGGATACCAAAGAACCGGCTTGAGATATACCCTCATCCACAAATTTCTTTAATGCTGCTTGTAGCAGGTGAGTTGCTGTATGGTTAGCCTTAGCGCGACGACGACAAGCGCGATCAATTTGGGCGGTGACGGTATCGCCTACGCGCAGTGTACCGCGTTCGATGCGTCCGAAGTGGACAAAGAAATCGGATTCTTTCTTCACATCTTCCACGCGTACAACCACACCATCGCCGGAAATATAACCGCGATCGCCGATTTGTCCACCCGATTCGGCATAGAATGGGGTTTGGTTGAGGACAATCTGCACGTCTGTTCCGGCTTCGGCTTCCTCTTGAGAAACGCCACCCACTAATAAAACTTCGACTTTCGCTGTTGCTACTGGTTGGGTGTAACCGATAAACTCGGTGGCGTGGATGTGTTCTGCAAGTTTGTCGAGAGAACCTTGCACTGTTAAGTCAATGGTTTCGTGTGCGGCTTTGGCGCGTTCGACTTGCTTCTGCATCTCCACTTTAAAGCCAGCTTCATCAACGGTGAGGTGGTTTTCCTCAGCGACTTCTTGAGTGAGTTCTAGGGGGAAACCGTATGTATCATATAGTGTGAAAGCACTTTCACCACTAATTTGGTTTTGCCCTTGCTGTTTCACCTGTTGGATAATTTCCTCTAGGAGTTTCTCACCTCTATCTAAAGTTTTGAGGAAATTTGCTTCTTCTCGTTGCAGTTCGGCTTTGATTCCTGCTTCCCGTTGGCGGACATTGGGGTATGCTGATTCAGAAAGGGCGATCGCACTTTCGGCGACTTGGTTAATAAATTCCCCAGTAATACCAATTAATCGCCCATGACGCACCACTCGCCGAATTAATCGCCGCAATATATAACCCCTCCCCACATTGGAGGCGCGGATTTCATCAGCAATCATGTGGACAACGGAACGGACATGATCACCAATGACTTTTAAAGAAACTTTGGTGTTTTCATCACTGTTATGGTAATCAATCCCCGCAATTTTGGCGGCTGTCTCGATAATCGGGAAAATTAAGTCAGTTTCATAATTATTCGGCATTTTTTGGAGAATTTGCGCCATTCTCTCCAAACCCATACCGGTATCGATGTTTTTATTTTGCAGGGGTGTTAAGTTACCTTCTACATCCCGGTTGTATTGCATGAACACCAAGTTATAAAACTCGATAAACCGGGTGTCATCTTCTAAATCTATATTCTCATCGCCCCGTTCTGGGTGGAAGTCGTAATAAATTTCGGAACAAGGGCCACAGGGGCCAGTGGGGCCAGATACCCAAAAGTTATCATCTGCACCCATACGTTTAATTCTGGCTTCAGTTACACCAATTTGATCTCGCCAGATAGCAAAAGCTTCGTCATCTTCTTCATAGACGCTGACTACTAGTTGTTCTTTGGGTAAGCCAAAAACTTCTGTGGAAATTTCCCAACCCCAGGCGATCGCTTGTTCCTTAAAATAATCACCAAAGCTAAAATTACCCAGCATCTCAAAAAATGTATGATGCCGTTTGGTGCGTCCGACATTTTCGATATCGTTGGTACGGATGCACTTTTGGGAAGTTGTCGCCCGGTTAAATTCTGGTGTGCGCTGCCCCAGGAATATCGGTTTAAATGGTAGCATCCCTGCGATCGTCAACAGCACAGTGGGATCTTCTGGCACAAGGGACGCACTAGGCAACATTTGGTGTCCCCTTTGAGCATAGAAGTTAAGGAATTTGGCGCGAATTTCGTTACCGCCTATGAACTGGGGGTTTGAAGACATGGGAAGAAATGACAAATTAGTTTTATTTAAGGATTAAGGGCTAGTACCGCCGTGAATTCAAAATTCGTCTGATAAAGTTGGGCGGGACGGAAACCGACACCGCTACGCCATTTGCTACAACCGGGAGAACCCCGGCAACGCAGTGGTTCAACTTTGCGCTTATTTACACCGTACTGTAATAGTAGTCCTTCATTGTAGCAAGTGGCGTGGATTTAGGGGGATAAAACCACATTTTGCAACCAGCACTCCAGATGTGTGTACACATTAGCCCTTTGGGAGAAGGTTCAGCGTCTAGGTGTTAGGTAGCAAATGGGTTTTTTACGTGGTTGATTACTCTTCCACCGCGTTAATCCTACCACATTTAAGTGAGGACTAAAGCCCTTAATCGTGGTTTTCATCCCTGGTCTATTTACACAGCCTTTCCCCTAGGAATAAGCACTTTGGATGCAACTACATAGCTTTTTTTCAGGGGTTTCAACCTACCCTTTATCAAGGGAAAGTTAAGGAATAGTAACTACTTATGATTTTATTGAATTAAATTAAATTAATTCGTATTTATTTAAATTCAAAAAGCTCAATTTTAATAATCTGGAATATCTGCACAATTATATATATATAATTCAAATATCTTGCGGTTTACCAATTTCATGGTTGTATTTACTAATGCTATCTAGCTTTGTTACATTATTTCTTTAACGTGCTTAAAAATAGACAAAATAACTTATTTTATTAGTATTTTTGCACGAGTTTTATTAAAAATTTACATTTGGTAAACAGTATATAAAACTACGTAATTATTTGGGACTGTTGCGTATTTTCACGCTAAAAAGCTTTATTTTAAGTAAAATTACTTACAAAATTTTGGTATATAGTATATATGAAAATATATTTTTTTAGTATTTTATACTGAGGCTTCACAATAGAGATTACTATGATATTAAAGGTAAGTTAAATTTTAGTTTTCTTGAAGCGTAAATTATAACTTTATGACTAATTTAAATTCGCTTAAATTATCATCACCTGATAAATACATAATTAATATGATGCTTCTGTATAATATTCGGTATTTTTACTGTTTTATCAATCAAAATCAAAACAATAGACGATTAAAATAAATGAAAATAATCTAGTCTTTATATGTTTTAGTAAATGTATTAAGAGGATATTAAATTTTAAGGTTTTTGTTCATGCCAGATGTAAGAATGTATAGATATATACAAATACTTTTGGGAGAATAATAAATCTATAAGGTATTGGCAAAATAAACTTAAATATTAGCAAGAATAAAGGCAAAAAGCACAGCAATGAAAAGCAGCATTCTGGTCTTTGGAAGTCATAACTTTCTTGCCACACTTCCCGATCAGATTCATGATGCTAACACTTTTAATTTAAAAGTGATAAGTGATTTTAATCAGGCAGTGTCGCACATAAAAATTGTGCAGCCCGATATTATATTTGTGCAGGCAAGTTGGAAGGGTAGCATAAAAATTTGCAGCTGGTTAAAAGAACAAAACCAGCTATCCTGGATACATTGTATTTTAGTAGAAGATCGTCCCTATCTGTTATTTGAAAAAAGTCAACGCGGTTGGGAATGGGAGTTTGAGATAACTGCTCATGCCCTAAATTTAGGTGCAGATGCTTATATTTGGTTATTAACTGAAGAGACAAACGATCGCCTCACAACTGCAACCAAAAGTTTAATCTTAAGTCAATTAACAGTTGGTGTGCGAAAAGTCCAAAAGTATCGCGATTTGATGAATACTAATGATATTCTCTCAGCGATTGCTTTAGCAGATTCACTAACAGAATTAAATAATCGTCGCGCCCTAGAATGGGATTTACCCAGACAAATCAACAAAGCCCGGACTCAAGATATTCCCTTGAGCTTAATTATTATAGATGTAGACTTCTTTAAAAAGGTTAATGATCAACATGGACATTTAGTTGGCGATCGCCTTTTGCAATTGCTGTGTAGCCGTCTGCGTCATAATCTACGTAGTCAGGATATAGCATTCCGTTACGGTGGTGAGGAGTTTGTAGTGCTTTTACCTCATACAAAGGGTGACGAAGCACTGACAGTAGCTGAACGTCTCAATCGTATAGTTAAAGAACAACCCTTTGCTATCAACGGTAACTTACATCTGCATATCACCATCAGTTTAGGTGTGGCTTATTTCCTACCCAATGATGATGAAAAAGGAATGAACTTGTTAGATCGTGCCGATCAGTGTCTATTGGCCGCTAAAGCAGCTGGACGAAACCAAGTCATGGGTTGGGAAGAATACTCCCAAGTTTCCAGCCTGGAAGCTGTTTCTTAAAAGTAGGGGTATAGGATCAAAACCCTTAGACCCCTGTTAAGAATTAGCGATCGCATTTTGGCAATCTGCAACTGTACCGCGTTGTCCCATAACTTGGACTAAGGCTTGGTAACTAGACCAATTTTCTTGTAAGAGAGTTTTGGCTTGTAGGGCGTAAAACCTTTGTTTCTGCTGATAGGCTGACTCTGAAAAACCTAAAATCTTCAAGACACTAGCTAATTTACTTTGATCATCAGTACCACCTTCAGACTGATCAAAGACTAAATTTTCAGCTGCAATACCTGCCATGCAAACAGTGCAGTAACGATCCACCATTTGGGTACTAATTTTACCTTTCTCCAACTGCAAGGCTAATTCTTGATCATCAAAAGTCACGCAACCTTGTCCAGATTGCCCTTGTTTCCAAGCTTCCCACGCACTGAGGGTATAGCCTGTGACGGGAATTCCTAAAAGGTGGGCGACGAGGAAATGTCCAGCTTCATGGTGAATAATGCGATCGCGGTGTTGTGGAGAAAACCCCGCAATCCAATCTAAAATAATCGTACCCCCCTTACCCTGCAAGCTGAAACTATCAACCGTGGCTATACCCAAAATTGTGAAGGTAGCGATCGCGGGGATAGTGGGGGATAAGTTGATTAACGGCCCCAACAATGTCGATAGCGTTATCAGAAAAACAGATATGGCAACTAGATTGAGGGCGGTTTGGCTCATAATTCGTAATTCGTAATTAAACGGGATTTTAATGATCTTGTGCTTAATCTTCCTTAATTATATTGATGAATGCTCAATGCTAGAAATGGGAAAATAGCATGAAATGAGTTAACGATGATGAAAACACGGGTAGAGTCGCAGGGTGAGAATCCTAGAGATTGGTTGTGGCCATTCTGGCTGGCTTTGCCACTTTATCCCTACGGTAGACGGCGGACACTTTGCCGAGAAGTAGTTAAAGACACGATTTGGACATTCGACCAGCTGCATGGCATTCTCTACACCATAGTCCCCATTCGCATGACTGTGATCAAGCTAGATGCAGGTGGTTTGTTAGTTTATGCACCTGTGGCGGCAACTCCAGAGTGTGTAAGACTTGTGAGAGATTTGGTAGCCCAGCATGGAGAAGTTAAGTATATTATTCTGCCAACAAGTTCTGGTTTAGAACATAAGGTGTTTGTTGGCCCCTTTGCCAGATGTTTTCCCCAAGCACAGGTATTCATTGCTCCCCACCAGTGGAGTTTCCCCTGGAATATGCCCCTGAGTTGGCTAGGATTTCCCCAACGCACACAGGTACTACCAGAAGATAGCAACCAAGTTCCCTTTGCTAATGAGTTCGACTATGCAATTTTAGACATTAACTTAGGACGAGGCTCATTTGTAGAAGTGGCAATGTTCCATAAGCGATCGCAGACTCTACTTATAACCGATGCAGTATTATCCATACCAGAAGATCCACCAGCCATCAGCCAATTAGACCCCTACCCTTTACTGTTTCACGCCAGAGAACACGCACACCAAGTTATTACAGATAATGCCACCAACCGCCGCCAAGGGTGGCAGCGCATTTGTTTATTTGCCATTTACTTTCGTCCCGGTGCGCTGCAAATCACTGGACTGGGGGAGATGTTACGCGATGCTATGCAAGCACCAGATCACTCACCCAAGGCATACTTTGGCTTATTTCCGTTTCATTGGCAAGATAATTGGCAGCAGTCATTTACTGCACTGCAAGGTAATGGTAGACCATTTGTAGCCCCCATTTTACAAACCCTAATTTTTCCCCAAGCACCAACCCAGGTACTCAATTGGGCGAATCAAGTCGCAAAATGGAATTTTCAGCAGATTATTGCCTGTCATTTTGATGCACCATTTGCAGCTAGTCCCGATGAATTTCGTCAAGCATTCGCTTTTTTGGAGAAAACCCCTTCTCACTTCAGTAACCAACCTCTCCTAGAAGCAGATATACAATTCATCAAAGAATTAGAAAGCAATCTAGTGCGCCGAGGTATCGCCACACCAGCAAAAGATCAGGTTTAAGGCATTAGGAAATTCAATGCGTGGATTTTAGATTATTCAATCCAAAATCTAAAATCTAAAATTCACCTGTCGCCTGTCACCTGTCACCTGTCCCCTGTCCCCTCGCCCCATACTCTTCCGGCGTATTGATATCCAATAATACAGCCGGATCATCAAATGCAACCTTGTTAATTGCACCGTAAAATTCTTGGATAATTTGACGTAAGCCTAGAGTTTCTTCGCGAATATTTGCTAAGTGCGATCGCATTTGATGAGCAAACAATATAGGATGCCCCATTTTATTTTGATATACAGGTGCTGTAATTAAGGCTGAATTGTCTTGATGTGCTTGTAATAGTTGCTGGTAAATCCCTGCTTCTCTGGGTTGATCAACTGCGGAAATTGCTAAAGTTTCAAAATTTGGGGGAATATGTTCTAACCCTGCCAAAATAGAAGTTGTTTTCCCAGCATGACTATGAGGATTAATCACCGTTAAACTACCAACAAGACAATCCTTCTGTCGGTCAATATTATGTGAACCTAACACTACTACAGGAGTAAAGCCGATACTCAACCACTGTTCTTGTTGATAAGTTAATAGATTTCGACCTGCACCCCAACTTAGTGAGGTTTTGCAGATACCCATGCGAGTAGATTTACCCGCCGCTAAGATGAGAGCAAACTTTGTCAATTTACGTTCCAGTTCCAATTATGATGGCAATTGCTCTGACCAACTCATCCGGGTCGATGGGTTTGGCAATATGTTGTTGAAATCCTGCTTGGAGTGCTTGTTGTTGGTTAATTTCTCCCGCATAAGCAGAGAGTGCGATCGCTGGAATATTTCCTCCCTGCTGAGGTGAGTATTGTCTAATTTGCTGAATCAGACAATGACCATCCATTTCTGGCATACCGATATCAGACACTAGTAAATCAGGCACAGATTGATTGAAGAGAGTCAATGCCTGTAATGCTGAAGCGGCTGTAGTAACTTCTGCGCCCGCTTCTGTGAGGATGAATTGAGCCAAATCGCGCATATCTGGATCATCATCCACAACCAATATTTGAATACCTTTAAGGTCGATCGCACTTGACAAATGGCTATGAGCTGAAGATAGCTCCTGTTCAACAACCCTTAAAGGCAATCTGACTGTGAATGTTGTTCCCAGATTTTGCCCTGGACTATCTGCCTCAACTGTTCCCCCATGCAGTTCTGTTAATTGGCGGACAATAGCCAGTCCTAATCCCAATCCACCGAATTTTCGTGTCGTCGCGCCATTCTCTTGACGGAAGTATTCAAATACGTGTGGTAAAAACTCTGGGCTGATGCCAATTCCTGTGTCTTTAACTTGAAGTTGAGCATACATTTCCACCTGTTCTAGTTGCACTTCAACTTGTCCTCCAGTGGGAGTAAACTTCACAGCATTAGAAAGGAGATTCCAGACAACCTGTTGTAAGCGGTTGGTATCACCGGCAACTGTTCCAGAGACAGGATTGAATATGGTTTGGATTTGAATATTCTTGGCTTCTGCTGCCAATCGTACTGTTTCTAGGGCGGCTTCAATGGTTGCAGCTAAATTAACTGGTGCGACATTTAACGACATTTTTCCTTGAAGGATGCGGGAGACATCCAATAAATCCTCAATCAATTGCGCTTGCAACTTAGCATTGCGTTCGATTGTTTCTAAGGCTTGGTCAGCTTTTGCGGGATCTAGCCGCTTACTTCGCAGCAGTTTTGTCCAACCTAGAATCGGATTGAGGGGCGATCGCAAT
The DNA here is from genome assembly GCF_034931465.1 of Anabaena sp. UHCC 0399. Lineage (NCBI taxonomy): Bacteria > Bacillati > Cyanobacteriota > Cyanophyceae > Nostocales > Nostocaceae > Anabaena > Anabaena sp. UHCC 0399. The sequence continues at coordinate 45,214 of NZ_JAYGGZ010000014.1, forward strand.
TCGTGGGACAGCACAGCCAGAAATTCATCTTTAATTCTGTTAGCCGCTTCAGCTTTGGCGCGAGCGTTTTGAGCTATGCGGTAAAATTGAGCATTATCGATCGCTAAGGAAGCACGGCGAGCTAGTTCCTCAGCTAATTGTAAATTGTTCTGGTCGTAGCGTTGTCCAGACTCGGCACAGATGAAGGAAATCACGCCCAGAATTCTATCCTGGATGCGTAATGGCACTGTCATGGCAGATTTAAACCCAACAGAGCGCAAAATTTCTAAATGTTCTGGATCACGAGCTGCTTGTACTAATAATTCATCGGGAATATCTGGTATTAACTCTGATTTTCCTGTGCGTAATGTCCATGCAGCACCTCTAGGAGCATCCGGGTTCAGAGGATATTTCTGTCTGATTTGTTCCGCCCATTGGAGTTTGCCGGGGTCGATGTGAGCTACTGCAATCTGCTCGATAGAACTATCTTCTTTCACTATGTGGACTGTACACCAATCTGCTAACTCTGGTACTGCCAACTGTGCTACTCGCTCTAGGGTAGTTTGGTAGTCGAGGGAAGATGCTAAAACTGCGCTGGCTTCTGCCAGAAAGCGTTGATTGCGCTCTAACCTGACTTGCTCTGTGACATCTATCACATACGCTAAAACATCTTCTAATTCATGGTTGGAGTTGGTTGTGGGCAGATAGTAAACATTGTAATAACCGGGGGAGCGATCGCTACGACCAGGAGCATTGATAGGGAGGCTGAGTGCAATAAAGCGATTTCCTGTCTTGTAAATCTCATCAAAGACTGCAACTATTCCAGGATCAATTTGACCAAAAAGTTCAGCAACTGAATGTCCTAAATGCTGTTCACGAGTGAGTCCATTGATTTGAGCTAATGCTTCATTAATTGCAATAAATCTCTGTTTGGCATCTAATAGAGCAATTCCCACCGGAGAAGTTTCAAAAATGGTTTTTAGCTGGCGTTGTGCGGTTTCGGCTTGCATTCGGGCAATGCGTTCACTCTCTAGTAATTGTTCTCGTTCTTGTTCAGCTTGTTTGCGCTCTGTAATCTCAACGACAGCACCAATGGAATTTTTTGGTTTCCCCTTCAAGTCGTAAGTAAACTGTCCCCTAACTTCCACCCAGTGAATAGAGCCATCTGACCAACGCAGCCGATATTCGTGGTGGTACTCTTTCTTAGCCCGCTTGGCTTGCTGAAGTTTAGCCTTAGTTTGTGCTAAATCATCTGGATGCACCCGATTTGCCCAAAGTTCATAAGTGGGTTGACACTCATATGGTTGCAGACCTAACACCGTGAAGTGTCCTTCTGACCAGCTTATTGCACCAGTTTTTATGTCCCAGTCCCACGTTCCCATACGTCCGACCTTCAGTGCCAATTGTAACTGCGCTTCACTTTCCCGCAATGCTTCTTCTGCACGCGATCGCTCTGCGGCTAACCAAGTTTGTTCAGCAATTTGCTCCATCAGTGCCACTTCCTCCTCTGTCCAGTAATGAGGAGTAATATGGTGCAGCACAAATAACGCCACAAACTTTCCTTGTTTTACTAACGGCACACATAAAAGAGATTTGGTTTCAATGGCATCAAAGGCAGCCGCACCCGCTCCCCTAGTCCGAGGATCACTATCCACATCATCCACAACAATTGTCTTGCCCTGCTTGAGTTCCGCAATGATTTCCTGTCCAAAAGAATTCATGTGGTGAGAGCCAACCACGCTGATCACGCCGTTGCAGTAGTCGCGCTTGATGATAACGTATTCTTGGGTGGAATCAATTTCACCATAGGTACACCGAGTAACTTGGAAATGCTCCCCTGTGGCACACACCACCTGCCGCATAATTTCCTTCGTGTCTTGAATGAAGCGAATAGCATCATTTAATAGAATTAAAAATGCTTGTTGTCTCTCTTTGGATTGCAGCTGTTCAAGCAGTTGTTTGCGCTCTGTAATATCGACGGAAACGCCAATCATGCGAACTCCCTGTCCAGTGGCATCAAGATAAACTCTTCCTTGACTGTTAAGCCACCGCACTACTTTGTCTGGAGCAATTACCCGGTACTCTTGCTGATAAACTATTTCCCCGCTAGCTGCTCTTTGAGTTGCTTCCCTGATTTGCAGCTGATCATCTGGATGAATCACGTCTACAAATTCTTCTGCCGTACCTTCTTCCAGCCCCCAAACCCGGAGTGCATTGGGAGAACAGACCACGCGATTGGTGATTAAATCCATGTCCCAGGCAACCATCTGCGCCGAGGATAAGGCAAGTTGTAAGCGTTCTTCAGTCTGTCGCAGCTTTTCCTCAATCTGCTTGATTCGCGTTACATCTTGAAACATCCCAATGGCAACGGCCGGATGCCCATACATTGCCGGTAAGGTTTCTCCCCAGCAAAGTGTCGAGCGAATACCTCCAGGTGTATGCCAGTTCATTTGATAGTTTTGCAGCCGTTCTCCCTGCGCTAATAGCACCGCAGGCATTCTCTCGGTGGGGATGCGATCGCCATTGGCATCGGTGCAATAGTAAGCATCGGGGTATTCATCCAGGGATTTATTTTTCGGTATGTCGCCCCCTGCCAATTCATTAGCAATGCGATTAGAGAAAGTAACTTTTGCTGTGACTGGTTCAACAAAGACCGTTGGTGTTGGCATCAAATCCAACACAGTTTCTAACCATTTCTGCTGCTTTTCTAATGCCTCAGTTTGCTGCCTTAGTGCTGTTTCTATTCGCTTACGCTCGGTTATATCTTGAAATACAGCCACAGCCGCCACAATTTGATTTTGGCTATTGAGAATGGGTGCAGAATTGACACTAATAAAAGTTTGCCTATCATCACTTTGTAGCTTTAATTCTTCATTAGAGACTACCTCACCTGTTTGGAGCGATCGCGCCAATGGATAATCATGCGGAGCATACATATGTCCAGCAGAGTCAAAGGCTACAAATGGTGTAATAGGTGCGTATTCTTCGAGTTCCAGGGACTGTTCATAGCTGTACCCAATAATTTGTTTGGCTTGTTCATTTGCCAGAACTAATTTGCCAGATGCAGCATCGGCAATTAGCACACCTGTTGGTAACTGCTGTAAAACAGCTGCAAATCGACTATGTTCAGTCTCAAGCTCATGCCGCAACCGCTCCTGTTCTGCCTCGGCTTGTTTGCGATGTGTGACATCACGAAAATACACGGTTACACCCTCAGCCGAAGGATAGGCGTTGGCTTCTAAGCAACAGCTAACAGGCTCTCCAAATTCTTCCCATGAAACAGCAACTTGTTGAGCTACGGCTTGATGCAGTGCTTGATATGCTACACCACCTACCAGTTCAGGAAACACTTCATGCCAAATATGTTTACCAATGAGTTCCTCTGGCGTTTTATGTAAAATTTTAGTTGCTGCCTGATTCACATAGGTGTAGTACCAATTGCGATCAAAAGCAACAAAGGCATCTGTAATGCTTTCCAAGATTGTTGTCACCCGGCGTTCAGTTTCTTGAGCAGCAAGAAATTCTGTGTGTTGTTGCTGAGTAAGTCTTGTGTCGGTCATGTCCCGACTAATGACTATCACGGAAATGGGTGTTCCCTGTTCATCCAATTCAGGAACTAACCGCGCCTGATAAAACCGCACACCAGACGGGGTGGCAAATTCAAATTCAATTTCCTGTTCTTGAGCAGTGGCAAACACCTGACGTAAATGCTCTTCCCAGAATAAGCATATGGGGTCTGACATAAATTCAGACATGGATTGACCGAGTAGAGTATCCCGCGAAAATCCCAAGGCTTGCTCGACAATACGGTTGGCATACAGGCAACGAATTTGCGAATCGAAGCGAGCGATCGCATCTGGTGCATTTTCCAGTAAGGCTGCTAACTCTTGTTTCTGCCGCTCTAAGGTGGCGATTACTTGCTTTTGCTCCAGGATAAGTTCTTGTAACAAAGCGTTTTCAGGACTTGCCCTAATTTCCTGGAAATCGAGATGCAGCTCATTATCCAGGCTGCGGGCAAAGTATTCAATTAATTCTGAACGAGAAGTTCCTTGTTTTTGCGCTGCCTCATCAAGCGATCGCCACGCTGTACTAGTAAGAGATATACCAACTCGTTGTTTCTTTTCTAATTCCCAATTGCTAATAAACTTACCAGTAGAGTCGCGCTTCATGTAGATTCATCCGTAGGCATACACGGTTGTTTATATTTAATCTTAATTACGCCCTAATTAGGATCTTTCTTAAGACTGAGGTTTTTATTTAAAGAAAAGTTCGAGTATTTTTCGATATCTCCAAACTGGAAGGCTTTATTAACAACACTATTATTCACAGCGTATACTCAGCAAGGATATACCTTATGAGAGCAGGACACCCTAGATTATATTTTCTGATAGCGATCGCCCAGTTCCACCCCGACGCACTTTAATTAATTCTGCACAGATGCTAACTGCAATTTCTTCTGGGGTTAAAGCCCCAATATCTAAACCAATGGGTGCATATATCCGGAGCAAATTACCCTGAGCTTGCAACATTTTATAAACAGTATCAACACGTTTTTTACTACCAACCATGCCAATATATTGTGCATGACAATGCTTTAATATTTCTAAAGCTGATATATCTTGTAAATAACCTCTAGTCACTAAAGCAATATATAAATTAGAAAATTGCTGAATAGTTTCCAAAATTGAGCTAATAGGTTGTGCTAAGACTAACGAGGCATCGGGAAATCTTTCTGGGGTAGCAAAATCTAGGCGATCGTCTTGTATTATAGTTTTAAACCCTGCTATCTTAGCAATCTTAGCTAGGGGAATAGCAATATGACCTGCACCAATAATTAATAGAGTCGGTGGTGGTAGTAAAGGTTCAATTAAAGTATGATTTTTTAGTTGCGGTAATTCGGGGACATTTGCTGTTTCTAAGTAGGGTTCGGCATTGATATTTAAAGGTGTAATAATTGCCCCTGGTTGACCAGATGTAAGTTTATCGATAATCTCATTCACTAAGCTTAAACTAGCATCACCTGACCATAACTCCAACCATACCAACATTGTGCCACCACAAACACCTTGAATTTCTCGGTGCGGTGCGCCTGATAAATCAATTTCTACCAATTGCTTTTCGCCATTTTTTAAGACTTGCAAAGCTTGTTGATAAACTTTACCTTCTCCCGCACCGCCGCCAATTGTACCGTAAGTTTTCCCATCGGCGCAGATCATCATTTTTGCACCTACTTCTCTGGGGACAGAACCTTTGGTACTAGTGACTGTGGCTAAAACTACACCACCTTGTTTTAAAGCCGCCGCTAGTTGTTGGTAAAACTCAAGCATGAGAACCTGATTGTTTTGTTATTGACAATTTACCAATTGATTTGCAACATTTGATTTCCACCTTTCTGGAACTCGTAAGCAACAGGTTTCACCTGTACTTTAAAACCTTTGCTAGATAGCTCCTGAATAACTGGTTCAAGGTATGGAGATGCTTCACCATCAAGCTGAAGCAAAGGGAAAATCCGAATTTCTGGAGCGATTCGCAGAAGTTCATGAATCGAATCCATGTGTAAATCCAGCGATAACTGTTCCGAATACAGAAAGAGCAAATGAGAACAGACACATAATTCAAACTGATGATCAGTAAATTCTAAACTGGGTAAAGATTGATCTAAATAACGCCCTACAGCTTTCCCCTTTTCATAATCCCATAAAAATTTTTTCATGGCGGCGAGCCGAGCCTCACCAAGCTCATCAGCATGATGAAAGTTCTTCCAAATATAGCGATGAGCGTTTTGCTTGACCTGTGAAACGACTGTCTCATAAGTTTCTCTCACACGCTGCTCAATCTGTGCAGCAGAAAACTGATAAATCGGATCAATAGACACAACAGAGTATCCTAATTCTGTCATTTCAGCGTTGAAGCTAGCCGGCCCATCGCCGCACCCCAAAATTTTGGTGTTCAAATCTGCCTCTGACAGATTAAACATCAATTTATACTCTTCTAGAGTTCTACCCCAAGGGACAACTTTATTGAGTTTCATTTTTAAACGCATAACAGGTTATTTCATATCTTGCCTGCTTTAAGTTTGAATGTTACCCCGCATCACCAGAGATTTTCAGATTTTCTGGATAATACGGTATCCCCAACCTATTTGCTACGGTTTTCATCACAAGTTTGTTTTGTCAACCCCTTGTAAAAAATATTTACATAATGTTATATTCAGTTACATAAGCAAGCAAAGGAAAAAAGACATGACAAGCAAAGGCTTCACAATGAACGAACTCGGTCAACTCAACAACTTTGCCATTGAACCAAAAGTTTATGTAGATCAAACCCCAAGAGCAGGTTTTACCGAGTACGCTGAGAAACTCAATGGACGCTTGGCGATGATTGGCTTTGTCTCACTTATTGCTGTAGAAATAATCACAGGAAACGGCTTGATTGGATGGCTGACAAACCTGTAACTAAGTTTGCAAGTCAATTTTGAATATTTCACTCAACAAATAAAAAAGCAATAAAACAATGAAAACTGACTTTGATTTTCCGACAAAAGATTTAATTGGAACTGTTGTATTTAGACCTGATTTCAACAACTTTGAAACTATCAATGCTAACCAAGCTTGGTCATTATTTTTCAGTGCAGGTCAAGATGATAAAGGACTGGGGGAGGACACTGAATTAGGCAGATTTTTCACCAACATTTTAATTGCGGTGGGAGTAACAGGAACTCTGTGGGCAACTTTTTTCAGCAATTTGGGGTAAAAATTTGAGTTCTGCTTGTAAATTTAATAACTTTATCTGAAGCCTTGGTTCTTGTAACGAAGGCTTCTTTAAATATTTAGCGATCATTCAAAACAAAATGAAGAGAGAGTTACTGGTATCTTGCACGATTATCAATAAACTGGTGCAAGATGTTAGTATAAAGCATACCTTTCAGAACAGCAAAAATTTATACTTCTGGCTTCTGGAAGCAAATGGGTTTATGAGGCTTCGCAATTTTCACAAATCACCTAGAATCGCCACATAATTTCTTAAAAATAGAAAATATACCAATAATTTAAATATGATCTATCTTTAGTTAGACAGAAAAATACTTATTTTTATTTATTTTGGGTAAAGAATAGCACGATTTAATACGTACAAAAAATACAGTTAGATTAATTTATCTGTGTTTATTTAAGTTTTCACGTGTCTAAATTATAGGGTTTAAGTTTACGCTACCCTAGAATGCAAAATCATCTTTAGGAGTTGACATACTATGTCAGAATTGATTCAGACGATCCTGGATAGTGAAGAAAAAAGTGATTTGCGGGGCTTTGTTAGTCAATTACGCCAAAAAGAGCAGAATTATTTACTGCGGAATGACATCTTGAATGAATATAGTGAATACTGCACCAAATTTGAGAAGCCAGAGACGTTTTATACTTCTTCTCACTTAGGAAAATTAATTTACTATACCCAAGAGATTATTCAAGAAGACTCAAATCTATGTTTTATCATTCGTTCCAAGATTGCTAGTCAAGAAGTTTATCGCCTGACAGCAGACTTAGATGTTGAGTCGATGACGGTACAGGAATTATTAGATTTGCGCGATCGCTTCGTCAATAAATTTCATCCCCAAGATGGTGATCTGCTAGAGTTAGACTTTGGCCCTTTTTACGACTACACCCCAGTCATCCGTGACCCCAAAAATATTGGTAAGGGTGTAGAGTTCCTCAACCGTTATCTATCTAGCCAACTCTTTCAAGACCCCAAACAATGGCTAGAAAGCCTATTCAACTTCCTCCGCCTACATCATTACAACGGTGTCCAGTTATTAATTAACGATCGCATTCAATCACAACAGCAGCTTTCAGATCAAGTTAAAAAAGCTATCAACTTTGTGAGTGATAGACCCAACGATGAACCCTATGAACAATTGCGGTTGCAATTGCAAACGATGGGTTTTGAACCAGGTTGGGGTAATACAGCCTCTCGTGTGCGAGATACCTTAGACATTCTGGATGAATTAATCGACTCACCCAACCCCCAAACTCTCGAAGCCTTCATCTCTCGTGTCCCGATGATTTTTAGAATCGTCCTGGTGTCAGCACATGGTTGGTTTGGACAAGAGGGGGTTTTAGGTCGTCCTGATACTGGTGGTCAGGTGGTGTACGTCCTCGACCAAGCCAAAAATTTAGAAAAGCAACTACAAGAAGATGCTGTACTCGCCGGCTTGGAGGGGTTAAATGTCCAACCCAAGGTGATAATTCTCAGTCGCCTCATTCCCAACAGTGATGGGACTCTTTGCAACCAACGCCTCGAAAAAGTTCACGGTACAGAAAATGCCTGGATTTTGCGTGTCCCTCTGCGGGAATTTAACCCCAATATGACGCAAAACTGGATTTCCCGATTTGAGTTTTGGCCTTATCTCGAAACCTTCGCCATTGACGCAGAACGGGAACTGCTGGCAGAATTTCAAGGTAGACCAGATTTAATGGTGGGTAACTATACCGATGGGAACTTAGTGGCGTTCTTGTTGGCGCGACGGATGAAAGTGACTCAATGCAATATCGCCCACGCTTTAGAAAAATCCAAATACTTGTTTAGTAACTTGTATTGGCAAGATTTGGAAGATAAATATCATTTCTCTTTGCAATTCACTGCTGATTTGATTGCGATGAATGCAGCCAATTTCGTCATCAGCAGCACCTACCAAGAAATTATCGGCAAAGCAGATAGTGTAGGGCAGTATGAATCTTACAAATGCTTCACCATGCCTGAGTTGTACCATGTGGTGAACGGGATTGAATTATTTAGTCCCAAGTTTAACGTCGTACCGCCTGGGGTAAATGAAAACGCCTATTTTCCCTATACACGTTTTGAAGATAGAGTAGAAAGCGATCGCTCACGCATTGACGAAATGCTATTTACTTTAGAAGACCCTAGCCAAATCTTCGGTAAACTCGACGATCCTCATAAGCGTCCTATCTTCTCAATGGCGCGTCTAGACCGGATTAAAAACATGACTGGTTTAGCAGAATGCTTTGGTAAAAGTAAAGAACTGCAAGAACATTGCAACTTAATTTTGATCGCCGGTAAGTTGCGGGTGGAAGAATCAGACGACAATGAAGAACGGGATGAAATCGTCAAACTTTATCACATTATTGACGAGTACAATCTGCATGGTAAGATTCGCTGGCTGGGTGTGCGCCTATCAAAAACTGATTCTGGCGAAGTGTATCGAGTCATTGCTGACCACCAAGGTATTTTCGTTCAACCAGCTTTATTTGAAGCCTTTGGTTTGACAATTCTGGAGGCGATGATTTCAGGATTACCAACGTTCGCAACCCAATTTGGTGGGCCATTAGAAATCATTCAAAATAAAGTCAATGGATTTTACATCAACCCTACGCATTTAGAAGAAACAGCCCAAAAGATTCTAGAATTTGTCACTAAATGTCAAGAAAATCCCCAATATTGGAGTGTGGTTTCTCAACAAGCAATTGACCGAGTATATAGTACCTATACTTGGAAGATTCATACCACTAAACTGTTGTCATTAGCCAGAATTTATGGTTTCTGGAACTTTACATCCAAAGAAAAACGTGAGGACTTGTTGCGCTACCTTGAGTCTTTATTCTATTTAATTTACAAACCCAGGGCGCAAGCACTCCTAGAACAGCATAAGTATCGATAACAATTTCTAATTCGTAATTGTAATTAAAAATTACGAATTACGAATTACGAATTATTATCGATATACCGTCAACGACCTCCAAGTATTTGACCCGACTACGCCATCTACTTGGAGATTACGCTGTACTTGAAAGGCTTTAACAGCACTTTCTGTTAAAGCCCCATAAACTCCATCAACGGGAAGATTATAGCCATTGGCAACTAATAATCTTTGCAAGACTCTCACTGCACTACCTGAATTACCAAAACGTAGATTTGGTACATTTCTGATAGACCTTTGAGAGCGTCTAGCAATAATAATTTCATTACGGATTTGTTGGGCTATAATACGTGGTTGACGCGGAACTTTTACCCTCACAGCCTGAAAATTTCGGAACTCATCTACACTATAAGCATCCTTGATTAAATCTGTTTTTTTAATCGAAGATTGTTGATTTTCAGGATTGAAAGCTAATTTAATATTTGAGGAACTTTCACTTGGCGGCACGAATTCAGGCGGCGTGATTTTTGCAGATGACACTAACTGATATGGCTCAACATATGTTGTTTTTTTCACGCCATTGTCAAGCTGAATTACAGGCTGCTTGGGTACAATCGACGGAGGAGTTTGCTTGATTGCTAATACACCCGTCACCAGCAAGACAATATCATTCATGGTAATTGATGTCACTATCACCCATATTTCCTTTGACAGAAAAAATTCATTAATTCCGGAATAGTGCTTACTTAAATCTAATGAGTTAAATTTTGAGCAATTGTAGAAAATTAAAAATCAATGAGTTAGAGTTGCCAACATCATGTCCTGATTACTTTTGAGTTGGAGATTTTTTCCTGGTAGCAGAGTTTTAATTCCTCCAAGTGATTTTTTGATACTGCAAATGACAGCAGTTAATCATTTGGTTAACTGCCAAATTGCCTATATGCAGCATTTTGTAATTTATTTGCTAATAAACTTGACAAGAATAATAAACTCTAGATGCCAAAGAAATTATTCCACCTTAAGCGGTATATCTATATGTGTATTTTTTAGATTTGAGAGTTATAAATTACTTATGGGATCAGTGTTGTAATAATTAGTTTTAATAATTCTAAAAAATGTCAAAATTACTACTAAAAATAAAAAGTGATGGCGTAACCACCCAGCGTAGGCGATGACCTCCGGTCGGTCGGAGACCATCGCCTGAAATTCAACTCACTAAATTAGACGCAAAATCCCCGACTTCTTGAAAAAGTCGGGGATTTGAAGAAATATTCAACTGTGAGAACTACTACCCAAGACCCTCAATTGCTGGGTGAAAGTAAAAAGCGAATCCCAGTACAGTGTAAGCAGCTAATAACAAAGTCCCCTCCAACCAATTAGACTTACCATCAGAACTAATACTATTAGCAATTAACACCGATACAACCACAGCCACTAATTCAAAGGGTTGAAAATCTAAATCCATTGGCTGACCTAGTATCCACCCGGCAATTACTAATACAGGGGCGACAAATAGGGCAATTTGCATACTAGAACCCACAGCCACTGATACAGAAAGATCCATTTTATCTTTCATGGCTACGGTGACAGCTGTGGCGTGTTCTGCTGCATTACCCACAATGGGAACTAATATCACCCCTGTAAACAGTGCTGTTAACCCTAGTTGGGAAGTCGCCACTTCTAGGGTATCAACCAATAACTCCGACTCTAACGCTACCAACAGGGTACATACTAACAACACCCCACTCCACAACCAAATATTTGGTTTAGTATGGGTTTCCTCAATTTCAGTTTCTACCACACCAACATCATATAAATAGGCGTGGGTTTTCATGGAAAATAGTAGGGTGAGGGCGTAAACCAAAATCAACACCACAGCCACCGCCAAAGAGAGATTTTGCAGGACTGGTTCGCCAATGCCTTTAGCAGTGTAGTTCATTGCTGTGGGTAGCAACATGGCAATTACGGCCAAATTCATGGAAGAAGCATTTACCCGCGCCACAATTGGTTGGAATGTCTGTTCTTTGTGTCGTAGTCCACCCAAAAGCATCGAGAAACCCATTACCAGTAGTAAGTTACTGATAATTGAGCCGGTAATACTGGCTTTGACAACATTAACTAGTCCAGCATTCAAAGCCACTAACGCAATAATCAGTTCGGTAGCATTGCCAAAAGTGGCGTTTAACAGCCCCCCCAAGCTTGGCCCTACCACTACTGCAATTTCTTCTGTAGCTGTACCCATCCAAGCAGCCAGGGGCAGAATTGCTAAACCTGCGGTGATAAAAACTAGCAAGTCTCCCCATTCGAGGAAATGCGCCGCCAAGGAAATGGGACTAAAAAGTAAGAGAACGAGAAAAAGAATGTTTTTAGCTGACATTTGTGATATTTAATTGATCTGTTTACCAGTCATATTGCTGAGTACTGTTAGCGGTAGCGCGGCGTTTAGTCAGTGCTGAGTGAAAAGTGCTGAGTTGGTAAATGACAAGACACTTTAAACCAATTCGCAATTCGCAACTCGCAATTACGTGTTGTAACGGGGATTTACACCCCGCCACAACACTTACGGCTTGATAGAAGCCGGGGATTTAAACCCCTACTACCTTGTTAAGAAAAAGTATATTTTGTCAATCAGGCAAAATACCCAAAAAGCTTTGAATGGAAATGATCATCGTTAAAGGAAGTGGCGGAAGTTCAGCAGCCAAAGTAGTCTTGTTATGTCCTCGGCGCGCGAACTGAAAGTTTTTAGCAAGCTTGTAAATTTATTGGTGTAACTTCTTTCCAGGATTCTGACTCATTAGCCGCACACCAAAGATCATATTTTTGTTGCAAGTTGAGCCATAGCTCAGGAGTTGTTTGCAAAGCAGTAGATAAACGCAGAGCCATGTCAGGTGTGATGCTTGCTCGTTCGTTCACTATCTCAGACATTGTTTTACGGGATACACCAATGATGTCAGCAAAATCAGTAATTGTGATATTAAGTGGCTCAAGATACTGACGCTTGATTAAGCCACCGGGGTGTCTGGGTTTTCTTTTGGTGATCATCGGCTTCAGTCTCCTAATGATAGTCTTCGTAGTTTACGTCGTAAGCATCACCCTCTTCAAATGTGAAAGTTATACGCCAGTTTTTGGTGACAGTAACAGACCACTCCCCTTTTCTATCACCTTTTAGTTGGTGTAGTCCAGAACCGGGGTATTGCATATCTTTGATTTCGGTGGCAGCGTCAAACGTGTCAAATATATCTAGAAGCTTTTCTGCGTGTGCTGGCTGAACTCCACTCCTGTTATCATCTTCAAAAAGTTTTTTAATACCCTTATGTTTAAAAGTTTTAATAGTCACAGATATTGTAACCCCTAGGGTTACATGAGTCAATTATATGTTATGTCAACAAGGTAGCCAATGTAAACTATAGTTGCAATTCCTTATGATTTCGTAATTTTCTTTAGCAAAACTCTAAATTAAAAATGATATTTTTACACCACAAATAGTTTTTAATATATTAAAAGATAATTAAACTTTTCATTATTTCTGCCAATCAAAAAAAACTCAAATAATAAGCACCGTTCAAAACAACCAGTAACTAGTCCATGACGGGGTATCATAACTAATAGTTCCGTCAAATCTGGAAAACAGCCTGGCGATAACGCAGATTTACTATCATAATAAGATCACATTTGTCGTAATTTAGCTGTATTCCGTACTCATAGTTTTCATATATACCGGATTTTGCTTTCAAACTGGTGTAGAAATGTTTGAAGTAAATGTTTCCGGCATAAGTGTAAGTTTTTTTTTGGATAAATATACATGACTTCTGCTGCTGAACGGCCAGCTATCTCTGGCTCAACATCAACATCAACATCCAATTTCCCTAACAAAGATCCTCACAACAGCGATCCCTTGAGCAAAGCTACAGGTGTGTATGTGACGGTGCATGGTCATTTTTACCAGCCGCCACGGGAAAATCCTTATTTAGATGCCATTGAACGTCAACCTAGTGCCTCACCTTTCCATGATTGGAATGAGCGCATTCATTGGGAATGCTACCGTCCTAATGCTTTCGCCAGAGTGTTAAATGACCGAGGTGAAGTGACGGGGATCGTCAATAATTACGAATATATGAGCTTTAATATTGGCCCGACTCTGATGTCGTGGCTAGAACGCCATGATGTGGAGGTTTATCAACGAATTTTAGAGGCGGACGCAAAAAGTTGTCAGCGATTGCATGGTCACGGGAACGCGATCGCGCAAGTATATAATCACATCATCATGCCCTTGGCGAATGAACAGGATAAATACACCCAAATTCGCTGGGGGAAAGCAGACTTCCGTTCTCGCTTTGGTCGTGATCCCGAAGGGATGTGGTTAGCGGAAACCGCTGTAGACTACGCAACCTTAGAAGCTTTGGTGACTGAAGGTATTCGCTTTATTGTCCTCGCACCATCCCAAGCTCTGCGTTGTCGTCCCTTCCCATCAGAAAATGATCCCCAACCAGAATGGCACGAAGTTGGCGGTAATCAGATTGATCCCACCCGTCCCTATCGTTGTTATTTGCGCGGGGATCGGGGAATGGGAAATCTCAATGACCAATTGCCAATTCCCACTTCCCAATGCCCATATATTGATATTTTCTTCTACGACGGCCCCATTTCACGAGATATGGGTTTTAGTGATGTCGTCTATAATTCTCACCACTTTGCCGGGCGCATTGGTTCAGCTGTGCGTGGGGATCACCGTCAGTCACAATTGATTTCTGTGGCTACAGATGGGGAAACCTTCGGACACCATAAAAAGGGAACAGAAAAAACGATCGCCTACGCTTTTATCGAAGAGTTTCCCCAAAATGGTTGGACAGTGACAAACTTCGCGCATTACCTCAGCTTAAATTCACCCAGATGGGAAGTTGAGTTAAAATCTGTGACAGCCTGGAGTTGCGCCCACGGTGTAGACAGATGGCAAGATGACTGTGGTTGCGGAGGTGAAGGCGGTATCTGGCATCAAAAATGGCGGCGGCCATTGCGGAATGCTTTAAATTGGCTGCGGGATCAGTTAGTTGCAGTTTATGAAGAATCTGGGAAACAATTATTCCGTGATCCCTGGCTAGCAAGAGATGAATATATTAATGTCATCCGCGATCGCTCTGCTGCCAATGTTAGCCGGTTTCTGGCTCGTCATCAAACCCATAAACTCACCGCCGCCGAACAGGTAGACGCTTTGCGCTTATTAGAAATGCAGCGTCATAGTTTATTTATGTTCACCAGTTGCGGCTGGTTTTTTGAAGAACTTTCCCGCCCAGAGGGAACTCAGATTATGCGCTACGCCTCCCGCGCATTGGAACTGGCGGGAGATGTGGCTGGTGTGCAACTAGAAAAAGGCTTCCTCAAACGCCTGGGTTTAGCTCCCAGTAATGTTGATACTTTTAGACACGGTGCAGAAGTATATCGCCAACTGGTACAAACTGCCCAGATTAGTTTTAAACAAGTAGCGGCCCATTACTCCATTACATCCATATTTAATGGTCAGGGATCAGCCCCCGGTAATCACCAAAAGCACATTTATTGCTACACCGTCAATGAAATAGACTACCAATTGCAACGGATGGGATCGTTGACTTTAGCAGTTGGTCATTTAAAGTTAGTCTCTGATATCACCTGGGAAAGCGAAAACTTAGTCTTTGCCGTCCTGCATTTAGGCGGTTGGGATTTCCACTGCTGCATTCAACTATTTACCGGACGACGGGACTACAGCCAGTTGAAAGAAAAGCTGTTTAGCGCACTGCAACAAGCTAGCGCAGCCCAAACCATCTTGGTGATGACACAGGTATTTAGTGGTCAAGCATACAACTTGCAAAATCTGTTTGCAGAAGAACGCCACCGCATCATGCGGTTACTTTCTCAAGAAACCCTGACACGGTTAGACCAACTTTACACCCAAGCCTACCGCGATAATTATGGTGTACTAGTAGCCTTTCACCGCGATGAGCTGGCTGTACCCCAAGAGTTGCAAGTGGCAGCCGAGATTGCTTTAGGATATCGCTGCATGACTACATTGCGATCGCTAGAGCAAGATATCACCGAACCTGCGTTGGTTTGGAATCACATAGTAGAATTAGAGGCGATCGCCACTGAAGCGAAACATCTGCGTTGTCACTTAAATATTCCTGAAGGCAAGCAGATGCTAGAACAGTTGATTTCGCGGTTACTCTGGAGATTGCTGCACGATAGCAATGGTAGTTTTGCTACTGATATCCAATGCCTAGAACGGTTGATTGATGTGGCATATCAGTTAAATATTGGCATTTCATTACACCAATCCCAAGAACTATACTTTAGCTGTCTGCACAGTCAAGTCATACCCTTATGTCTGACTAGTCAAGAAGATCCTCATCAGTGTGAGAATTTACTCAAGTTGGGGCAGAAGTTGATGGTGGATGTTAGTTCTGTTCTGAATTAATTGGCGTAATAATTCTAGTTTAGTAATTATGCCGGGTGTGTACTAAGTTATACGTCCGGCTTTTATGCAACTTGATGATTAATTTGATTGACTTTCAACTGTCCTGCTGATTTTAATTTCACGCACTAGCTTCCTTTTTTGGTTCAAAGGAAGTTCCACAAAAACATCCCGCGCCATCTCTGCGCCGTAGGCTATACAAGCTAGGACATCTTCTCTTTCTATACTTGGATAAGCTTTCAGCACTTCTTCAATTTTTGCGCCACCAGCTAAATCTTATTTGTAATCGCCTCTAGTTCTAACATATCCATTCTTTATCATTATTTGGCTTTCCTATCTCTCTATCTAGCAATGAATTTAATTTTGTGCGATTACGTAGAGAACCTGGTTACAATTTCCGTAACGGAACTGACGAAAGCTGTAGAAAGAGGTTAGGTTAGTGTTTAAACAACAGCCGTACCCCAGCAGCTATGGTAAAAGAATTAGCAATCCGCACCTGTGGATTAACTAAGCAATTTGAACGGCACGTAGCCGTTAATGATGTTGACTTAGAAATCCAAATGGGTGAAGTATATGGACTGATAGGCCCCAATGGCGCAGGTAAAACAACTCTCATTCGGATGTTGGCAGCAGCTGAAGAACCAACTACGGGTGAGATTTATATTAACGGCGATCGCCTGCGTCGTGACAAGAGTAACCCCACCCTCAAACGTCGTCTTGGCTACCTCCCCGATGATTATCCACTGTATGAAGATTTAAATGTCTGGGACTACTTAGATTATTTTGCCCGTTTATATCGTCTGCGAGAACCACGCCGCACCCAACGCTTACACGAAGTTTTAGAACTCATCCAACTGGGTAATAAACGCCACAGTCTCATTTCTACCCTGTCGCGAGGGATGAAGCAGCGTTTGAGCCTAGCACGGACTATTATCCATGAGCCGATTTTACTGCTTTTAGATGAGCCTGTTTCTGGACTTGACCCCATTGCCAGAATGCAGTTTCGGGAAATCATCAAGGCGTTGCAAGAAGCAGGGATGACAATTTTAATTTCTTCCCACGTCCTCAGCGACTTAGCAGAACTATGTAGTTCTGTAGGCATTATGGAGTTAGGTTTTTTAGTAGAAAGTGCTTCACTCCAACATCTTTATCAACGGCTGTCTCGTCAACAAATAATTTTAACAACATTAGGTGATTTAGAGGCACTTTTAAGTGAAGTTAAACATCATCCTTGTGTAGAAGAGTGGGAAAAATTACCAGGAAAAAATAGCTTAAGAGTGAATTTCTCCGGGACACAGGAAGACTGCGCTGAATTATTGCGATCGCTAGTTAAATCTGGCTTTCCTATTACTGATTTTCACTGCATACAAGAAGACCTAGAAAGTATTTTCTTGAAACTGGGACACAAACAAGCATCTTAATTATTTAATGGGGAGATTTTCCAATGATGCTGAATTTTATCGATAAAATAGGTGACTGGAATCCTCAATTATTGAGAGAAATTAAAGGTCGTCTCAAGGTTTTTAATATAGTCATTGCTGTTTGCTTATCGCTTATTGCTCAACTGGGAATTTTTCTATATCAACTTGGTTCTTATCCTGGCGAAAAATATGCCATGTCAGGAACATACTGTAATTTAAGTGCAGGGTATCAACAACGCCTTAATTCAGTTTACCCATTAATTAATCAAGTCCAGCAAAAAATTAATTCCTATACTAGTAAGCCAAATTTTGATCCGGTAAAACTTCAGGTATTAAAAACACAACTTGCCAACTTAAAAACTGAACAGACCAAGCTTAATAAGCTTTTGTATGATACATTCTGCCCCACTGACCAAATAAATCTTCAAATATGGTGGCGAGACCACTGGGAATATATATTCTTAACTCTCAGTGTGATGTTTGTCTTTATCTTATTAGTTGCAGGCACATATTTACTCATCAATAATTTAGCTCAAGAAGATCATCGCGGCACTCTCAATTTTTTGCGTCTCACTCCTCAATCAGAGATGAGTATTTTAACAGGCAAAATGTTAGGAGTGCCAATTGTTATTTATCTCATAGTTCTAACTGCCTTACCTTTACATTTGTTGGCTGGATTATCTGCCAAATTTGCCTTTAGTCACATTCTGAGTTTTGATATAGTTCTTGTGGCTAGCTGTATTTTCTTCTACAGTTATGCACTGCTATTTGCTTTAATTAGTCGTTGGTTTAGTGGCTTTCAACCTTGGTTAGCTAGTGGTGCAGTGTTACTATTTTTGTTCATTACCCTGAATTTATCATCACACAGCACCAATATTCACAATACAGCTACGTGGTTGAGACTGTTAAGCCCCTTTGATATGATGGGTTACCTATTTGGTAACTTATTTAGTCGCTATGATCAATCATCTCTTGATAAATTACAGCTTTTCTATTTACCACTAGGTAAAAGTCTTGTGGGTTTAGTAGGCTTACATTTACTTAACTATGGTGTTGGCATTTACTGGGCTTGGCAAGCACTACAGCGTCGTTTTTGCAATCCCAATACAGCAGTTTTGAATAAATCTCAAAGTTATTGGTTTGTAGGTTGTTGTCAATTAGTTTTTTGGGGATTTACTCTACAATATACAAATAACTATTGTTCTCCTTATGTGAACAATTGCTACTACGATTTGAATCATCAAATAGGACAAAACTTTTTTATTATCGCTTTTTTTAACTTAGTTTTATTGTTTGGGATGATGGTAATTTTATCACCTCATCGTCAAGAAATCCAAGATTGGTCAAGGTATAGTTATCACCAAGTTTCTAATCGCAAATGGTTTTTGAATAATTCATGGTTAAAGGATGTAATTTGGAGTGAAAAAAGTCCGGCTTTGATAGCAATGGTTATTAACCTTTTAATTATTCTTACCCCCTTAGTAGCTTGGATTATTCTTGCCCCAGCATTAAATTTCCATCATAACAATGCCATTGATTGGGTGAATAAAATTGGCAGAATGAAAGCTATTCTATCTGTAGCCTTATTTATTAGCATGATGATGATATACACTACCTTAGCTCAACTCATGCTATTAATGAAAAATCCTAAACGCGGTATTTGGGCAATGGGAACTGTAGGTGTAGTCATGTTTATACCACCCACCATTTTAGGATTTTTAGGCATTTCACCCTCTGAAAACTCCCTAATTTGGTTGCTGTCTAGTTTTCCCTGGGTGGGGATACAAGAAGCTGCAACAATCACAGTTTTTATGGCACTTTTATCTGAGTTAACTGTTTTAACATTGTTGAACTTTAAACTCAATAGGCAGATAAAATTAGCAGGAGAATCTGCCACTCAAGCATTGCTCGCCGGACGTTAACTATATCGTTTGTAGTGTTCGCGTAGCGTCTCGTAGAGAGGACTTCAGTCCTCTCCTTATCCATGAAAGACTACGCGAATAAAATAAGGACTAAAGTCCTTACTACGAACTAAAAATCATCTGCCTGTTGCATACTTCTTGCAAACCAATTACCAAACAAGTTTTAACTATGCACACTAATTGGCTAAATCAAATCGGAGACTGGAATCCCCAACTATTAAGGGAAATTAAAGGAAGGCTAAATAAACGTAATGTGCTACTAGCAATTACTACCTCGTTATTGAGTCAGTTGGGAGTGTTTATTTATTTCCAAACTCTCTTACCGAATAGTGATCATATCTTGTATCCTAGACCTAATAGATACTGTGCAGACAAGTATTTAAATATTGCAAGTCAATGTTTTTTAGATGCTTCCGGCAATATAAATATAAACTGGCAGCTATGGTTTCAAGATACATTCACCTGCTTGAGTATGATCGGATCTTTTGCAATTCTCGTGGCGGGTAGTTATCTACTTATCCACGATTTATCTGCTGAAGAAAGACGTGATACGCTGAATTTTATTCGCTTGAGTCCCCAATCACCACAAAGCATTCTCTTCGGTAAAATGCTAGGAGTTCCCATACTTGTATATTTGGGAGTATGTATAGCGATTCCTGTACATTTGTGGTTAGGTTTAAATGCTGAAATTCCTTTGCGCTTCATTTTCAGCTTCTATGCAATTGTGATTACTACTAGCCTGGTTTACTTCAGTGGCGCACTGTTATTTAGCTTAGTTGGTTCTTGGCTAGGTGGCTTTCAAGCTTGGTTAGGAAGTAGTGCCGTTTTAGGGTTTCTCATATTAACTCGGCAAGGACTCAGAGATGAAATATCATTTGATTACCCCATTGCAGTCTTAAAGCTGATTAACCCCTACTATTTTATTCCTGGCTCAGGTTTATCTAATTTCCAGTGGTTTGCTCTACCATTAGGCAATAGTTGGGCAATAATCATTGGCTTTGCTGTATTGATTCACTTACTGGGGAGTTATTTTTTCTGGCAATCATTGCAACGTTGCTTCCGCGATCGCAATGCTACCATGCTAACTAAACAGCAGAGTTATTTACTCACTATTGCTTTCACAATTATCACCATCGGCTGTGCAAATTGGTCAAAATTAGTCTTTGGTGAGGGCAGTTATTCTTCTGCATTAACAGAAAATATGGCTACCCTGATATTTCTGAATTTGTTTTTGTTCTTGTATTTAATCGCCGCACTGACTCCCCATCGTCACACCTTACAAGATTGGGCGCGTTATCGTCATATGGCTTCTCCGCAGGGAGGTAAGCGTAAGTTAATGCAAGATTTAATTTGGGGTGAAAAAAGTCCGGGTGTAGTAGCGATCGCCATTAATGCCATAATCGCTATTAGCGGCTTAAGTTTTTTCACTCTCATCTCTTTAAGCAGTGCCACTGACAAATTCTATACCCTAATCGCGCTAATTTTTGCTAGTACTTTAGCAGCCATCTATGCAGCCTTAACCCAGCTACTTTTATTGATGAAAAATGGACAGAGGCTATTTTGGACTAACGGTATTCTGGGTGCTGTGATAATTTTACCCGTAGTCACTTTAGCCATATTATTTTCCCGTATCCAAAACCAAACTTTCTTGTGGCTATTTTCCGTAGCTGCACCTATTGTTGCTTTGTCCCCATTACGCGAATTATCAGCAATGACAAGTTTCTTCGCAATTATGGGACACACAGGTATTTTAGGTTTGTTGTTGTTCCAAATGACGCGCCAACTAAAGAAAATGGGAGAGTCGGCAACGAAAGTGTTATTGGCAAGTAGTTAATTCTATTTTTCAGAAGGGACACAGAATGGTAAAGTTTGAGGCTAAGAGGCAGCATAATTTGTCATGATTGATCTAATTACGAATTAATGTAATGCCACAAAATAACTCAGCCGCTATTGAATTCTGTGATGTTACCTTTAGCCGCAACCATCGTCCTTTGGTGTCGCGGCTCAATTTCGTTATTCATCGGGGGGAAGCGTTAGTATTACTCGGACGTAGTGGTAGCGGTAAAACTACCACTATGAAATTAATTAATCGTCTGTTTACACCCACTCAAGGGGAGGTTTTATTTGATGGTGTGCCGACAACCCAGTGGGATGAAATTAAACTCCGGCGTAAGATTGGTTATGTCATTCAAGAGACTGGTTTGTTTCCCCACTTTACAGTAGAACGTAATGTGGGTTTAGTCCCTAGTTTGGAAGGTTGGCAACCTAAACAAATTAAAACACGAGTATACGAATTATTGCAGTTGGTAGGCTTAGAACCGACACAATTCGCTAGGCGTTATCCCCACGAACTATCAGGGGGACAAAAGCAAAGAGTCGGTGTAGCCAGGGCGTTAGCAGCAGATCCACCTGTATTATTAATGGATGAACCCTTTGGCGCACTCGATCCCATTACCCGCTTAGAATTACAACAAGAATTTCGGCGGTTGCAACAGGAATTAGGTAAGACAGTGGTTTTTGTCACCCATGATATTCAAGAAGCCTTTGTTTTGGCATCGCGAATTGGGTTAATGTATGGGGGAGAATTGGTAGTATTAGGGACAAAGGATGAATTTATGCGATCGCAACATCCTGAAAGTCTGGCATTCCTGCAATGTCTGCGTTCACTGCAAGACAACTTATGAAAGATTTCTTCCTGTTTAAGTATGCTCCTGAAATCTTGCAACACACCCTGGAACATTTATTTTTAGTGGGTGTTGCCATTAGCATTGCCATCATTATCGGTATTCCTTTAGGAATTTTAATCACCCGTCAAACCCAACTGCGACAACCAATTTTAGGTGTTGCTAATATTCTCCAAACGATTCCCAGTTTGGCATTATTTGGCTTATTGATTCCTGTCCCTATCATTGGTGGAATTGGTGTTGTTCCTGCAATTGTTGCCTTAACTTTATATTCCTTACTACCAATAATTCGTAATACTTATACAGGTATAACAGGAGTAGACCCAGCAATTCGGGAAGCTGGACGAGGGATGGGGATGACAGACAGACAATTGTTATTACAGGTAGAAATTCCCTTAGGAATGGGGGTGATTTTGGCGGGGGTGCGAGTAGCGACAGTTATTAGTATTGGCATTGCAACTATTGCCGCCGCAATTGGTGCTGGAGGCTTGGGCGTATTTATTTTTCGAGGAATTTCAGTAGTAAATAATCAATTAATTTTAGCTGGGGCAGTGCCGGCGGCGGTAATAGCACTAGTGGCTGATTTATTGATTGGATGGCTAGAGAAGAAATTAAAGGTGAAAAGTTAATAATTTTGCGCCACCATGTGTTATGAAAAGATTTTTGATAGTTCTCTTATTAAGCTTTGCATTAGTGATGGCGATCGCCAGTTGCAATACCAACCCAATAAGTAGTAGCGGCGATATTATTGTAGCATCTAAAGATTTTACAGAACAAGATATTTTAGGCGAAATTTTAGCTCAACAAATTGAAGACACCACAGATTTGAAAGTAGTTCGCCGTCCTCGCTTGGGCGGTTCTTTTGTCTGCCATCAAGCAATTACTGCGGGTAAAATTGACGCTTATATTGAATATACAGGTACAGCATTTACTGGTATTTTAAAACAAGCAGTAATTAACGACCCCAAAGTAGTTTATGAAAAATTAAAACAAGCCTACGCTCAAAAATTCCAGCTAGAAGTAATGCCTAGTTTGGGGTTTGAAAATACTTTTGCCATCATGATTAGGGGAGAAGATGCCAAACGCTACAACATTCAAACCCTATCCGAAGCAGCTCAATATACACCCCAATGGCGCGGCGGTTTTGGCTACGAATTTCTAGAAAGAGAAGATGGGTTTCCAGGGTTAGCTAAAACCTATAATTTAAAATTTACCAAACCACCGCGAATTATGGACTTGGGTTTAATCTATAGAGCATTAATTCAAAAACAAGTGGATATGGTAGCAGGGAATTCCACAGATGGACAAATTGCTCGCTTGGGTTTATTCGTTCTCAAAGATGATCAACAATACTTTCCCCCTTACGAAGCCACACCAATTGTCAGACAAGAAACCTTAAAAAAATACCCCCAAGTCGAAAAAGCGATTAATCAACTAACAGGGAAAATATCCGCCGATGAAATGCGAAAACTTAATTATTTAGTAGAAGGAGAACTCCAAGATATTAAAGAAGTAGTACGCGAATTTCGTAAATCCAAAGCACTTCTCAATCCCTCTTAAAAACTCCTCTCTGGCTATAACATACCTCATTTGATGAAGAAAGCGTCATTATCCCGAAATGTGGATAACTAACTCTCGCGCATGACTGCGCTGGCGATGTTCCCAAATATAGATTCCTTGCCAAGTTCCTAAAACTAAATGACCGCGATTAATGGGGATATGTTCAGAAGTGTGAGTCAGTGCTGTGCGGATATGTGCCGGCATATCATCAGCACCTTCCGCATTATGAATATATTGTCCTGATTCTGGTACAAGTTTCGCCATGAAGTTGGCTAAATCAACTAGTACATCTGGATCGGCGTTTTCTTGAATGACTAAACTGGCGGAAGTATGGCGTAAAAATAGCGTGCAAAGTCCAGTTTCTATTCCTGATTCGGCAACTGTTGCTGCGATTTTTGAGGTGATGTTAAGGAATGATTTGCCGTTAGTAGTAATTCTTAGGAGTTTTTGGTAGTGAGTCATAAGTTGATGTTGAAAACGCAAAGGTACTCAAAGGTAAGCGCAAAGGTACGCGGAGTTTTTACACTTTTATCGACTGGAAGTAATTAATCATAGCTTGGGCGATCGCCTGATTTCCATCTTTAGCTAGTGGCTGTGATTGTTTTGGTGGTTGGAGTGGTTGATTGAGGAAGTCCCAGTCACCTTGAAAGAACTCGTCGGGTGTGACAATTTGATGCAAGTTGTAATTTACCAGTCCTTCTAAAAGAAAAGCTGCTTCCGCAAAATCATCACGGGGAATGGTGACAAGAGGGACATCGAATAGGGTAGCTTCGGAGAATGTGCCGTAGCCAGGCTTAGAAACAACCCGTCCGCAAATGGGCATAAAATCGACGGGGCGGAATTTTCGGTCATTAATTTTGATTAAATTGGGTAAATCTGGGGCAGTCTGATCAAAGACAATAAATTGCCAGTCGGGGAAATGGCGGAGGTTGTCGTAGGGAATTTGTTGTAAACCCAAACCACCGAAGGTTAACAAGATAGTTTTGTCTTGAGGTGCGGTGATGCTCCAAACAGCACGGATTTCCTCAGTCGTGTAACGGGGAGTACCACCAGTTAAACCGACATCTGTAATATTGGGGAAAGCTTGCATGGGTTCGTGAAAGGGTAAACGAAATAAGCGATCGCACTCTCCATAACACTCACTAATCCAATCAGCGATCGCCACAAATTCCCCACCCCAGTCACGGTAGATTAAATCCCAGCCAAAGTTACTCATCATCCAACAAGGTATACCTGCTTTTTGAGCAAATAGAGGCGCGAGGAAAGGAATATCTGCCAATATCAACTGCACACGATTTTGGCGAATGAAATTTACTTCGGAAGCAATTAACGAATTTTGCCGCTTTTTAATATCTAGTAATTTCGCCAAGGTGGCGTTTTTATCCATATTTAAGCTATCCGCTTGCACCACACCCAAATCAAAAGCGCGCGGACGATGGATAAAATCACCCTCTATGTAACATTCCAGCAACCACCGAGGCGCAGTAGTCACCATAATTAACAGGACTTCTGGATATAACTTTTGAATTGTTGCGGCTACAGATGCAGTACGGGTAGCATGACCAAAGCCGTGGTTGGTGATGGCTACATATAAAATTGGGCGTTTCATGTTGGGGTGTGGGGAGTCTGTACCGAACTTCAGCTAATTACTGGAATCTTGGAGACTGCCGCAATGTTTACAGTGTGGTAAATGTTTGTAAGTCAGATTATGGCAGTTTTGACATTCAACATATTGATAATAACCACAGTGGGGACAATAGGCATCATTCTGCTGAATTTTTTTTGCACATTTGACGCAGCGTGATTTTTGAACTCTGCTAACAGCCTGAAGTTTAGGGTTAAGGATAATTTTTTGAAAAAACTTGATGATGCCAAAACCAATCAAGGGAATTAACAAGATATAAACATAGCTGATGAGGAAAAGTAATCTACCCAGAACTGCACTAATAAACTCAAATATAACTTGAGAAATTAAGCCAAATTGCAGAAATTCAAAGGTTTTGAAGATTAAGGGAATAAAAAAGATCACCAACAAATGCCAACTCATCAGCGAGATGAGTCCATATCTTCTACGCTGGGAAAATTGATGTACTAATAAGGCAACAAAAAT
Organism: Anabaena sp. UHCC 0399; assembly: GCF_034931465.1. NCBI lineage: Bacteria > Bacillati > Cyanobacteriota > Cyanophyceae > Nostocales > Nostocaceae > Anabaena > Anabaena sp. UHCC 0399. The sequence goes on from NZ_JAYGGZ010000014.1 coordinate 70,984, forward strand.
TAGTGGTAATAGAAACAAAGACTGAAAAGCCAATTGGATACTTGGATACCAAAACGATGCTTGCTTATAGCCTTGCTCAACTTTGATCAATTCATTTTCTTTCTGAAGAAAGCCTAGAAAACTAACACTTTCTGGTTGATTGATTAGTTCATTCTTTAGCAGCGAAATTTCTTGTTTTCGTTGGGAAATTTTGAGATTATTATTTTCTAATTCTTGTTTAGCTTTTGCGGCACTGACTTGATTAATGGATTGCCCAGGAGTTTGTCCGGCAATCTTTTCTAAGAGTGTAGAGTCATACTGAGCGCGAATCTGATTATTAGATTGTTGAAAATTATTAATTTGTACTTGTTTCTGATCAATGGTTTTTATGGTTTGCTGATTTTTGGAGTTATTAATCTTATCTTGGGATTCTGCATACTGTAAACAAGTGGGTGAAACTTTTCCTAGATGACCTGCTTCAGCTTGCTGATATATTTCTGATCGGCTAGGTTTATTGTTACTATCAAATCGCAATGATAGTCTGACAATTTCATAGTTTTTATCTTTAGTAGTTTGTTTGCTGTAACTTTGCCATTCGGAATAGCAGGGATAAGCTTGTGTGGGGCTGAGATGCCATCTACTAATATCATCCAGTCCTGTAAAAACGTTGATTAAGATAAAAATATCAATCAAGATAATCACAATCAAACTTACCCTATTCAAAGGTTCATTGTTGATTTTTCTTGACTTATTAAAAAATCGGTTGAATATTCGGCGGATGTTGGTAAACATATTTTTTAAAAAGGTTCTGATATTAATGAATTAACTTAGGTTTAAAAGTTTGTAGTAAGCACTAAAGTGCTTAAAAAAATTAGGACTAAAGTCCTTACTACGAACTTGCAACTTGACGCAATATTATTGCCACTCCTCAAATTCGTTATTGGTATTACGTAGCAATGAAGTGATTTTAGTGCGGTGGGTTTCAAAGTTAGCGGCGATGGAAATTAGAGCAACACCAACTAGTAACCCAACTACCCATTTGAGGAAGGGGTAGCGCAAGCTAAATATTACTAGTTGATAAATACTGGTGATGAAAAAGGCGGTTGTGCCAACGTAAAGAAATGCCCGCACACGTAAGGCTAACCCAGCAAAAATAGTAATCAGGGCAAATCCTCCCGGTATCAAGGGGGTGTTTTGATAAAATACGATTGCCCAGCCGCAAATTATACCACTGCTGATTAATCTTAAAGTGTGACGGGGTAGTTTATTTTCTGGCTGTTGCATTGGGGGGTCTACTTGGGCAAGATACAGCAGTGATAAACCAATGACTGTCACATACCATAAGGAATCCAGGCGTAAGCTATCGAACCACAAAAACAACGCCCAATCTATCAAAACCACACTAATATATGTGAACCGAATATTTTCCCCTAACTTGGCTAGAAAAACATAGTATGCAGCCGCTATTACCAAGGTAATCGGGTAAACTTCTAGTCTAGTTTCCGCCAGAATGACTAGGGGGACAATATAAGCGGCTAGTTGCCAAGGTTGTTTAGACCAGCCCCAACGCTGCCAAGGTAGACTGTATAAGAAGTAAGCAAATATGCAGGCGATCGCACCATTCCAAGGTACTAACGCCCCGGTAATAAACTGTCCGACGGCGGTTTCTCGCCAATAAACCCTCATCCCAGCTATTAATAAGAACCCCAGGTACACCCAAAAGTCTGCTGTGGGGATGCGTCCAAAGACTAGGGTGTCATTTTCGTTAGCAGATTGTTTACCTTGCAAGATGGCATAGGAAATCAAAAATGCCCCTGTTCCTAAACCCACCATACGGTTAACTTGAATAGGTAGGACAATTGCCATCATGAGTAAGCCGCTACTCCAAACCCAGTGTAGATGGGCAATACCTTTGAGTTCTTGGGGGGTGAGGCGTAACCATGTTATCAGCCACGGGGTGAGGACGCGGTAGACTGACATGATAGTCGTACCCAGGGCAGCCATTGCAATTAAGCCGTCTCCTAAACCACCGCCAGAGGCTTGTAACATTTGATAGAAGAGGAGTTCATAGGCAGAGATAGAAATGCCGATAATCCCCAAATACAGCAAGGGTTTTAAATCACGGGTGCGTCGTCCTACCCCAACAAAGATTAATGCTACACCCAAAGAAGCCAACCCCGACCAATTTGTAAAGATATTTACCCGCAGCAATACACTAAATGCACCATAAATCAAGGGTAAAACGTGGAAGCTGCTGGGTAGTCGAGTTAATTGAAATCTGCGCCGCCACCATTCGCCCAAAATCTGCGAGAATAAACCCAAGGCAATATTAGCGATCGCCACACGAATAATTGAATGTTCCCCAAAGCCCAACACTTCGGCAACTAATAACTCTACACCCCAACCGATGCCATAAAATGCCCAGTTTGTGGGTTGTTGCCAACTACGATAAATAATGGCTGCTAAGGTGATGGTTGTGGCGATTAAATACCAAAATCCGGGAGTGACAGAACCCTGATACACTAAGGACGAATGTAGGGTCATTAAGAATAACTCTACAGTGCATAGTGCGATCGCCCATTTATCACTAGCGGCTGCATACATCTCCGCTAATTCATCATCTTGTCGTAATAGTATTGTTCGTCCTAACCATAAGCTGAAAGTAGCGATCGCACCGACAACAAACCACCCCGGTATGGCTAGGCGTGCTAAACCAGGGATACCTTCCCACAGCAACGCCGTGATGAAACTTAAACCAAAGCCAATGGTGACACCGGCACATTCTTGGCTGAATAAATAGCGGGTGTTGGCATACATCACACCAGTACCCACACCCAAACCAATTAATCGCATTCCTGGAAGGGGTAAGGTGAGTAACTGCGCCGCACACACCGTCAGAACACCCAAGAAACTATTTGTAGTCAGGCGTTGAGTTGTCCGACTAGCTAAAACTGTGAGTGCGATGGGTGTAGTTAACCAAATTACTCCCCAATAGTCTTGGCTGTTAATGACTCCTGTCCAAGCTGATTCCGCGTTTGTCCACAGCAACAAGAAACTCACGGCTGCAAGTGCAAATCCCATATGCCATGCACTACGCCGCCATAGTTCATTTTGACCTAACCCCCTATCACCAAGGCTAAATCCCCACTCTGCTAGCATCAGGACTAATAAAATACTTGCCCACAGATGAAAAGCTAGATTTGGGAATAGCCAATCAATCCCCGAACAAAATGTCAGCACTCCCATTGTGTGAGTCAGGTACACCAAGGGAATAGGGAGAGGAGAACGCCGTTTGCTGACGACTGCCAGAGTGATGGTAGAAGAGAGAAAATTGAGCGATCGCAAGGTAGGATTAACGGTAGCGATCGCAGTTAAACAAGCCCCAAATAACAGGGTGATAAATTCGCCAAATTGTGCTGTTTCTCGCTTACGGGCTTGGTGTAAAATCTCCGTCACCACCACCATGAACACTAGGTAGGGAAATAACACCACACTCAATAAAGCCCAAGGTTCATTTTGCGATTGGGTGAGTTGCGTTCCCACCGTGATAGCTAATTGCTGTAAACCAGAGGGAACTAGCCGCCAACCCAACCAAATCGCCTGCAAGCCAATGACAAAGAATAATAATAAATCAATCTGTAAATTATATCTGTGCAACCGGACTGTCACCGCCCACAAAGCCAAGCCACTCACAGCTATAGCTTGGGCTGGATAATTAAATACTGCTACCAACCACCCCAAAAATAGCAAAATCCCGCCCAGTCTTTCCCAAATCACATCCGCTTGCAATACAGGAGCATTATTTTCCCTCGCTCCCTCGCTCCCCTGCGTCCCTGCGCTCTTACTTCCCTGCTGTGCCAACCAAGTTCCTAACCAACCACAAATCCCAATAGCTAAACCTAATTGAGTAACATCAACCCTAGCAACAAATATTCCTCGTCCTAGTAAGAGTAATAAAGCATAAATAATTACAGACGCATATAAATTAATCCCTAATCCCGGTGGTTGTGCCTCTGGTGGTGTAGGTGGCTGGCGGCGATGTTGATACAGCGTCAGGATAGTCGTACCTACCATTGCCACATAAATCGCCGTCAGGGGAAATAAGGGTAATTGCCAACCCCAATGCAGATAAGTCAATCCCAAAATATTGAATAGAGGTAACTTGCCTCTGGGTGCATTGGTGATGAGTGTGCGATTTTTACATAAAATAACCGTAATTATGGTTAGAATTGGAGATGCGATCGCCACTGTCAACCAGTCTAAGGGATTACGCCACAACCCGAAGCTATCCATTGCCCAAAAGTTAATCGGCACTAACAACAGGGTGACAATCAACAATGTCTGAGCCGTTAATCTCAAGTTATTTTGTTTACCAGCCCAAAAACTTAAACCCCAAAAAGTCAAAGTATAAGCAAATAACACTCCATACTGTCCCGAAGCTGGGAATCGCTCCCACTGACTCGCCGCCAACACCCCAGAAGATAAGACTACTAAAAATACACCCAAAAACAGCAGCCAACGGACGCTTAATTCTGCCCCCAAAGACTGCAACATTTGGTTAGCAAAATTGGGTTTTGCTGGTTTTTTGGGTTTTTTGGGTTCTTCAGGTAGATAGGCAATTAATGGCTGTTCTAATCTCCTAGGGGATGCAGCTACTAGCTGTAGTTCAGGCTCAACCTGGGGTTGTAACTCCACTCGACAGGAAAGAAATTCTCGACATACTTGTCTAACTTGGATATCGGATATTAAACCCAAGCGCAACCATATATCCAACCCTGCCAATAACTCAGGATGGTTGGAAGATATTTTTAATTCAATTTTAGGCGGATGCTCAAAGGGCGATGACATAAGCCGGAGGGGGTTTAGTAGAGATACTTAAATCTTCATTCGATTACAGTATAGTTATGCGCTTACTATGCCAGTTATTTTACTGACCGATAGTAATTAAGATTTGCTGAAAAATAAAGAAAAGGTGACAGTCTCTAGATTATCAGACTAGAGAAGTATATTCAGGTGTAAGACAAACCCTAATTATTGAGGTGGTATAAATATTTTCTAATAATCAAGAATCTCAATTCCCAATACGGTTCGGATAAGATAATTTGCCAAAATAATAACGCCTGTAGAGACGTTACACTGCAACGTCTCTACCCACCCATAAGGTTAACTGAACCGTATTGTCCCGATTCCTTGCAGAAATCGGGATTCTCAAATTTGGCGTAAATATGTCGTCGAAAAAATTAGCTGGCGGGATAGCCCGCCGCAGCTAGAGCATCCTTGATAGCAGTTGCTGATGCTTGTGACTCTACATTAACCAGCTTAGTCTGAGGGTCTGCCTGGACGATCGCCTCAGCATCAACTGTTTTGACTGCATTAGTAATCTTGCCTGCACAAACAGAACAAGCCATGTTGGGAACTGTGAGTTGAATTGTCATAGGTTTACGGAAATTTAATAATCTGCGCTTTAATCATATCTATGCCATAGATACGATTAAAGTTCAAATAGCAACATAGACAGATAATTGATGCATCTGTACAACAGGTTATAATGGACGTAACTGGATTCGAACCAGTGACCTCTACGATGTCAACGTAGCACTCTAACCAACTGAGCTATACGTCCTTACCACACGATTTATCATCATAGCATATTTTTATTATCAAGCAAATATTTGTTTTTGCTCCCTACGGCTGAAGTCGTTTCTTGGCTTGTGATATGAGTGTTTGTGCTTCTGCGTAGGCTGTTGTCCCGGACTTCACGGTACTTAGCTGGTTGATAATCCCCTGGATTTGCGATTGAAACTGCTGTTGGTCGGAGGGAGGAGCAGCAATCAATCTCTGGATTTCATTATTAGCCTGTTTCAGCGATGATTGCGACTCTATCTCAGATTGCAGTCGAGTCTCGATAATGCCTAAATTAGTTTGATAGGTCGCTAATAACTTCTGGGCTTCTAAATAACCAGGTTCTTCTACCCGAATTGTTTGCAACTGCTCAATAGCTGTTGACCACAATTTAGTAATTTGTTTCCATTGAGTATCTGTATGGGGTGGATTTTGGGCAGATTTAGCGGCTGCAAGGGCAAATTGTTTTGCACCCTCAATTAATTTACTGCTGCGGGGGTCAACGATACCTTGAATTTTGCTTTGGTAGCTGACTAATAATTTTTGGGCTTCTACATAGCGGGGATTTTCTAAAGGAACTTGATTAATGCGGTTAATAGCCTGTTGCCATAATTCCGATGCAGCTTTTGGCTGAGTTGGCTTGGCTTGTTCGGCTGCTAGGTCAAATTCTTGGGCGGCTGTGATGAAATTACCGATACGTGCGTTCTCAAAATCACGTTTGTATGCGTTCAGTTTAGTTCGTGCTGTCTTTGCTGCTAGTGTTTGTTGGGGAATTTGTTCTAATTGGTCTATTCCTTCTTGCCAAATTGCGATCGCTTTTTCTCTATCTTTAGTATTAGTAGCTTGTTCATATTGCTGCTTTGCGGCTTTTAGTGTTTGTTCGGCTTGGGAAAGTGGGACTAAAGCGTTTTTATCTTGAAATACTATGGCTTCTATCCTCCCTACCCGTTGACGTGCTATTTCAAACTCATCTACAGTAAACCGCCAGGTACAGCCAAATAAATTACAGTAAGCCTGGGGATAATACCCTAAAAACCAGACTGGTAAATTATCTAAATTTCGTTTTGCGGCTTTGACTTTTTCACCACCACGTTCAATATCTGCTGGACTAGTAGCTTTATTAATTAATTGGTCTGCTTGTTCCAGGTTGTGAATTGCTCCCCGATAGTGATAATCCATATTGATATAACTAGGCAATAGTAGGATGGGTACAGTTTTCGCCACAGGCCAGCGAATCATCGGATAAGGCAAATTCACCACCCAAAGCACCCCAGCTGCACCACCTACAAGAATCGCTACCCACTTGATTTTATTAAAAATACCAGGCGGTTGATTGGCTTGTGCAGCTTGTTTCAGAATTTTCTCGCTGAATTGTGGATATATGTCCACAACTGTTTCACGCAGTTCATCTAAACCAACTGGAGAGCCTTTTTCTGTCCGCAGTTGTTCTAACCGTTTAATAACTATTTCTTGTTCGATTTTACTCACTTGGTCATCACCACTGCATTTCTGCACTTCCGCTAGCAGTAGTTTCCAGGCTTTTTTATTAAGGCGATACATAGATATAAGCTGTAACTTATCAATCTAGTATTCCCATTAATTGTGAGAAAAATCACCAAAATTTACCACAGTCAAATAATCAGACTCATCAATACAGATAAGTAAAATCTCGAAAAACTATTGCTAAAATTTATAAGTCTTATAATAAAAACTTGATAGTTATAGAATGTCAACTGCTTTAATTACCGGTGCATCAGGTGGTATTGGTAGAGCCTTTGCCCAAGAATTAGCTGCACGTCAAACAAATCTAGTTCTCGTTGCTCGTTCAGAAGCGAAGCTACACCAGCTTGCTCAAGAATTACAAGAGCAATATAAAATCCAAGTGGATGTAATAGTTAAAGACCTTACAGAAGTCGATGCGACTGCGGCTGTATTTGATATCACAAAAACTAAGGGATTAACAATTGATTTATTGATTAACAATGCTGGTTTTGGTGACTATGGGGATTTTGCCAAAAGCGATCGCGATCGCCAAGTTAAGATGGTGCAGTTAAATGTTTTGGCATTGGTAGATTTAACCCATAAATTTTTGCCTCTCATGCGTCAACGTGGTTCGGGAAACATTATTAATGTTGCTTCTATCACGGCGTTTCAACCGATCCCTTACCTTTCTGTTTATGCCGCTACTAAGGCTTTTATCGTTAGTTTTAGTGAAGCATTATGGGCAGAAAATCGTGAATATGGTGTACGTGTTTTAGTCACTTGTCCAGGACCAACAGAAACAGAATTTTTTACGGAGGCTAATTTTCCTCCAGCTTTGGCGGAAACCACAAATAAGGTGATGACTTCTGAAGAAGTTGTGCGTCACTCCCTCAAAGCTTTAGAAACCGGAGAGCCAACGCTGATTGTTAGTGATTTTAGTACGCAACTGAGAAGTTTAGTCGCTCGATTAGTTCCCCGAAAAACTTTGTTAAGTATGTTGGCTAAACATTTTAATGTTTAAGATACTTCACATATATCTTGTTAATTGAACGCGGTAGCGTTCTTTTTTAGTGACGGCTATTTCCCCAACTTCTAAGCGTCCTTTACCGCGAATGGCGATTAAGTCACCGGATTTAACGTGAGAACTGGCTTGAGTAACTTCTTTCCAATTTACACGCACATCACCGGAATCAATGAAGTCTACCATTTTACTGCGAGACATCCCAAAACCAGCAGAGGCGATCGCATCTAACCTTAAGGAAGCTTCTACAGTTGTTAATTCTTTCTTCTTCGGTTCGCGGATTTTTAACTCGCTCAAATCAATCGGCTGGGTTTTGACAGGAACAGAACGCACCTGTTGAAGACTCATCGTCAAGAATTCTGCCAACTCTGGTACAACTATTGCTTGCGCTCCCCGTTCTCCTAAAACAATAATGTCTCCAGTTTTTTCTCTGACAATACCTGTCCCTAGCATTGCGCCGAGAAAGTCGCGGTGTGTCGCTGAATCAAATAAGAAATTCCCGGCTATTTCTAGTGCTATTAAACTGACTTGAGATTGATCTAAAGGTAACTCAGAACGGGCGATCGCTACTCTTTGGCGTTCAGCTTGCGGATATCCACCCCAAGCCAATAGTTGCACGTCTGTTAACCGACTAAACACCCGTTGCATTTCTGCCAATTCGGGAGGGGACAGAAAATCTGTCATCACCACTTCCCAAGTTTTAATTGCTTGTTCTGCTTGGTCAATTACACGAGCTAGACTATCTCGATTTTCAACACCCTTTAACAATTCTTCTCGTGGTAGCATTCTTAAAATGTAAACTATTATTCATTTAATACACAGTAGTGGTGTCAGCGTAACCTTGGATATTTTCTGGTTCAAACTGACGTAATATCCGAGTTGATTGTCGGGAGAGAGCTTCAGAACCCTGAACTACAACCAGATACTTACCAGCATCTAAACGATTACGGTAGGGTAAAGCATCACCACTACCCACAACCAAGCCAACTCCTCCCCCCACAAATACGCTACCCATAGCACCACTAGCAGCACCCAACAGGCCACCAATGACGTGATTACCAATTTCACCAGCCCAGGCGAAGGTGTCTAAACCCGTACTCAGACTAAAGGTAAAACCTGCAAAAAAGCCAAACGGTACTAGCCAATAAGCCATGAGTTGTGCTTGTTTTTTGGCTTGAGCATTGGGGTCAATTAAACCAAATTCGTCGGCAGTTTTATAACCTTTACCCAAAATTGTGCTATTTATGCCTTCTTCTTCTAACGCTAAGTAAGCAGCCTCAGCTTGGATACGGTCTGGTAGTACTGCAACAAGGTAATTCATTGATACGATAGTATTTTTCTTATGGAAGTTTTGCCCTAATTACCAGCGTATCAGGATTTATTGCTGATTGGGTGTTAGGCATTGGGATGAACTTTTCCCATTGGCCATTCCCCAGAAATTATTTAATTTTGAATTTTGAATTGATTTGTCCCCATTCCCTACCTCAACTTGTCCATTGGCTCACAAAATTTATCTACACCTTGCTTGAGGACGTACATTAAAACTGGTGTGGCTAAAATTTTGGGAAATGTAGGTATTGTTTTGAGATGTGTCACCATCTCTTTGATTGAGCCGTTTTGTAAGTCTTGTCTAAATTCTTGTTCGCAAATCACAGCACGCCACCTTTTAGCCAAATCACCCAGCCACTCGGAATTAGCTTGTTCTGGTTGTTGTCCGGCTTTAATCGCTAAAGTCATTGCTGCATCTTCTAAATCTCCTTCACAGTCCTCAATCAATTCTAGGGCTTCCATCGCCCCTTGATCATCTACCAATTGAGAACGAAATATGGCAATTTCTTGTGATGTGACTGTAGTCATGAGTTTTGATAAATAGTCATTAGTCAATAATCTTATATGTAATCTGCTTTGATTTTTGAACTTACTTGTGTAGGTGACAGGTGACAGGTGACAGAGAGGGAAGCAGGGAAGTAGAGGAGAGAAGCTAATGACTTGGATTATTGCTCGACAAAATGCTGAGTCCTAAGTAGTAAGTTAGACAACTCAGGACTCAGCACTCAATACTCAATACTCAGCACTCTTATTGAGTATTAACTAAATCAGATAACGCTCTGGAGGTGACAGATCGTCGTAAATCAGCCAAGGCTCGGTTGTAATCTAAAATCGCGGTGATGCGATTACCTTCGGCTCTAGTTAGTTCGTTTTCGGCGTTAATCACATCTGTTTGAGTACCTACACCAGCTTGGAATCGCAATCGCGCTAAACGTAGTGATTCCTGAGCTTGCTGTAAGGCAGCGTTGGCAGTTTGGACATTCTCTAGGTTAGCTTGCTGTGTGAAAAATGCTTGTTCTACTTGAAAGCGGATTTGGTTGCGCTGTTCGGCAAATTGGGTTTCCGCGATCGCAATATTTTTCCTGGCTTGGGCTGCTCTAGCTCTGGAAGCCCCGCCATCAAACAAGTTCAAACTAGCTCTAACTCCAAAAGAATAACCGTCAGTAACGCTGACCCCGTCGTCAAACTGATCTAACAGGTTGTAGTTAGCGACTAAGCTGACTTGTGGCCCCAGATTAGCTAGTGCCTGCCGTCGCTGTTGTTCGCTAATGTTACGTTGTGCTAGTTGCTGTTGCAGTTCGGGACGATTTTGATAGGCTAATATGATGCTTTCTTCTAGGGACTTATTCCAAGCACTTGCTGCTTCTACTGGGTCTGCGGTACTGATGTTTACTACCTGGGGTAAGCTCAACAGAGTTGCTAAGGTACGGCGGGCAATTTGCTGCCGAGACAGAGAATTAGTTAGTTCTTGTCTAGCATTAGCTAAGTTTACTTCTGAGCGCAGCACATCAAACCGCGTTCCTACACCAGCTCTTTCTAATGCTTGGGCATCTCGTAAACTGGCTTGGGAATTTTCCACAGCTGATTGAGCAATGCGTACCCGTTCATCTGCTTCTTGTAAGTTGTAATATTCCCTGGAAACATTCCTCTGGATTTCTTCAGACTGGCTCTCTACAGCCAACTCACTCAACCGAATCCGTTCCTCTGCCTCTTTGATGCTAGCGTTCCGTCTGCCAGAGGTGTAGATGTCATAGCTCAATTGTGCTTGACCGTTGAAGGATGTACCGGGTTCATCGGAGTTAGAAACCAACCCCCGATTTCGATTGGCTTCGTCTTGGAGTTGTCCGCCAGCAGATTGGCTACGGGTGATATCACTACTGATAGAAAGATTAGGATACAAAGCCGCCTGAGCTTCTTTTAATACCGCTTGCGATCGCTCCAGTTCCAACAAAGACACCTGTAAATCCCGATTATTCCGCCGCGCTATTTCTAGAGCCTGTGTCAAAGTAATTGGCTGATTTCCCTGGATTGTAACTTCCTCGGTTTTGGTAGGAAATTGCAAGGGATTAGCGTTAGGAGTTAGATTATCTGGGACTTGTTGAGTATTAGTCTCAGATATAGGCGTTTCTGTTGTTGGTTCAGTGGTAGTATCTTGGGCGAAATCAACAGTTTCTGGGGTAGTAGTTCTTGGGGGGATTGGATCGCTATTTTGAGCTAGCTGCTTTCCAACCCAATTAGATTGAGGACAGTTTGTTGCTAAAATCAGCGTTGCCGAAGTCCCTGTCTGTAGAGAACAACTGTTTGATGCCAACAATCTTGCTGCACCTGCACCCCTTACAGATGCTTGTAAAGCTATTGGTAACTGAGTTCTGAGATTTGTTGGCGGTGCTGGGTTTTGAAGAGAAGTAGTAATCGGCACTACTGTCTTAACTAACTCTGGATTACCACTAGCTAAGTTAGTTTGTTTTTGATTGTTTTTAAACCGATTCTGTTTAAGTCTTTGGATCAGATCGCGATTAGGTGACGCGCTGACAATTTCAACATCATCTTTTAGAGATTTTTGTTCAATGGCAATACCAGTGTTTTCTGTCAAGATAACTGGATTAGTCTTACTACTTAAAGACCGTAACTTCAGTGCTGACAAATCAAAATTGTCAATGATCTCTGGAGAACCTGGGACTGTATTTGATGGTATTAGTGTCCGAATACTGCCTGCTACCAAGGTTTGACTATCGTTAGAAGTCAAGACACTAGGAGAAGACGCTAGTTGTACACTACTTACCTTCATGGCCTCAGCCACAGCTGGCTGAGTGGTTAATACAGCTGCTGTCACACCAGGCAAGAAACTATAAAGTAATTTTTGTCCTTTCACCGCATCCCCTCACACGAAAATCAATCTGGCGGCAGAAAACTTTTCTTCACAACAGAATATAGCACGATACTAAATTAAAGAAGGAATATAGTACGATACCAAATCTAAGAATCCGAACCCTGTTTATCTTCAAAACGCTTCATTATGCGAGAAAGCTCCGCCTTTTCATCAATGCTAACGCGGGTAGGCGCACCACTTACAATTCTTTCATAGTTACGGAAAGAATCTTTAATATCGGGACCGTCGGCAGTGATATTGTATTCACGAATACCTTTGTCATGCCATGAGCCTCGCATTTTAAATACGTTGATTGCTCGTGACATTTCTCCACGGATTTCGACATATTGTAGCATTAAAATTGTGTCTGTGATTGTGGAAATATGGGAATCTGTAATTGAATGTGACCCCATAAATTGATCTGTGGTGTTAGTAAAGAAACCAGTGATTTCTTCTTGTTTAGCATACCCAGTCACACCAATCACAAATTGTCTAAAGGCATTATTACTGACTCCTCTTGCCATAGCCGAAAGAGAATCAATGGCAATGCGTGCTGGTTTAAACTCAGCAATTTCTGATTTAATAATTTGCAGGTGATCTTCTAAACCAGTAGATTCGGGATAAGTACAAATAATTTTGAGTAATCCTTGACGTTCTAATTCTTCAAAATCAATTCCCCAAGAATAAGCATTGCGAGATAGTTGAGCGCGTGATTCTTCATAAGCAAATAATATAGCCCGTTCACCATTGACGCAGCCATTCTGGATAAACTTGCTTACCAGTAGTGTCTTACCCGTACCTGTTGCGCCTGTGGCTAAAATAATTGAATCTTTGAAGAAACCACCTCCACACATTCCATCTAGAGTTTTGACTCCAGAAGAAACACGGACGTTAGATGACCTTTGTGTGAGGCGCATCGCACCTAATGGGAAGATGTTCACCCCTTCATTGGTAATAGTGAAAGGATACTCTCCTTTCATGTGAGTTGTACCGCGCAATTTGAGAATTTCAATGGTGCGGCGACGACGTTCTCCTTCCAAAACGTTGCGGACAATGACCACATTATCCGACACAAATTCTTCTACCCCAAAGGAAGCTACAGAGCCATATTCTTCACTGCGTTCTGTGGTAATGACTGTAGTTACATTTAGTTGTTTTAACCGTGCAACTAGACGAAAAATTTCCCGGCGGACTACTCCAATGGCTTCATACTGTTGAAATACTGCTGTAATGGAGTCAATTGATACTCTCTTAGCTTTGTATTTGCGAATGGCGTACTGCAATCTCTCAATCAAGGCGGAAAGGTCAAAGTTCCCGACAATATCTTGACCTTCTGGATCTGGGGAAGCATCGAGAATAAAAAGTTTACCCTCATTAATTAAACGTGGCAAATTCCAGCCAAAAATATGAGCATTTTTAATAATATCGCTGGGAGCTTCTTCAAATGTAACAAATACTCCCGGTTCATCAAAGTAAGTAATACCATTATAGAGAAACTGTAGAGAGAATAATGTTTTACCTGTACCTGATGTGCCACTTACTAAGGTAGTTCTTCCCACAGGTAAACCACCATGACTAATATCGTCAAAACCCTCAATCATCGTGCGAATTTTTTCTACGCCACCACCAGATGTAGGCTTTTGTTCTTGTTGTTCTTTCTCACTCATTGTTTTTTATAAATGGGTACTGACCCCAGGAATTTGATGACTAAATTCTGTTATTTTAAGCAAGTTTCTATGATTTAAAGTTCGTCTTGTTCTTCCCAATCTTCTTCAATCAATTCTTCATAAAGCAAATCTAATCCAATCAATACTCGTTCACGGTCTGAAAGATCACCAATAATTTTCCGGACAGGTGGAGGCAAAATTTTAGATAATGTTGGTGTGGCTAATATCTTATCTTCTTCTGCCAGTTGGGGGTTTTTCAGGACATCAATTACTTTTAAAGCATAAATACCTTGAAATTCCTGGTCTAAAATATTTTTGAGTGTTTTGAGTGCCCTGACTGAATTAGGTGTGTTCCCTGCCACATAAAGCTTGAGAACATAAGTTTTTCTGGCTTTATTCATAAAGGAAAAAGCAAAATATTAACATGGTAATATTGGACATTTTCATGAATTCAGAAGTGGTGAATTCTGCTTATTTAAAAATTGCACATCTATAGGCTTCACACAAGTGGGCTAGGATGTCTATAAGTGTCAAGCGATAATCTAGTAATGTTTCATCGCTTCTCCCTTCTAATTGTAGCTGGGTGGAAAATTCATCAATGAGTTCCATATGAATTTCTATAATTTGTGGCACAGGAATATTAGCACAAAATACTACATTGATAAATTTATCGATCTTTTCTTTTAGGGTTTTGTCTGTAGTAAAGTAATTTATGAGAATTTTTCGATAATCTGATTTGAGTTGCTGCAATAATACTTGCCGATCAACTTCTTGAGTCATGTGGTGACAAACCTGTTGTGTTTTCTGCTTGTGGTTTGCAAAGGCATAAGCATATTTACTAGTAAAATTTTCGTTAATGGTAGAGGAGAAGCATTTCAGTTGGTAATAAATCAGAGATGTTGTAGTGGCGATTAAAGGTAGAAAGCAACTAAAATGCTCTATCTTGCCACTTAAACCTATGTTGTTGATACCGACTGGTTGCTCTGGCGGATCTAAATTTTTTTTAACATCTGGTGGAAAAATCAATATTGGTAGTAGCATTTACATACTTATATATATCTCACGTTAATCATCAGGCAAAATTACGAGTGAAGTTAATAGTGAAGGGAAATCACCACGTCATGTATGTACTAACCGCTATCTCAAACTCAATCACTATCTATAATCAGATAGTGAACGATTGTGGAGATAGCTGCGGTCTTAGCTGGGGTTGTTGTCGAAAAAACATTACTTAATTTATGATTTGCATATGTATATCTCTCTAAATCAGGATTTTCTATTTTACTCCTTGATAAGATACTTAAACGAATTTAAAGTATTGTCGCATTTTCAATAATTATAATTCCTCAAGGTTCTAAAGCGAATCTTTGGAGTCATAATTGTCATAGCTGTCGCTATTGATGAAAAGTTGCCCTGCCAGTGGCAGACTGGTCTGGCTTTTCAAAGAGAGTTGAACGTGGTCAAGTAACAGGCCGCATCTGGCGAACTATTGAAATTAAACATCCATGTTCAAGGGAAGCAATTCCACTGATTCAATAGTGTAAAAGCTGGACAAGATAGCTGATATGAGTCTTCTGAAAGAATACTGCTTCAGGCGCGATGCCTACGGCGGGCGCAGCCATCGCTATTTGCCCCCTGCGCTGATGGTAAAGCCAGAGGCGTTTACAAGAAGAATGACCCCCAAAGCCTTATGTCAATGCTACAGTATCCGCTTTATGAATTTCTGGCAACTGGTTATAGTTGCTCAGAAACTACTTCTCTGGCAGTGGTGCTGGAGATATTTGAGCAAAAGCAGTGCGATCGCTTAATCATAGTTGATCAACAACACTGCCCCATCGGGGTGCTAACTTCGGCTCGGCTCACACAGCAGTTTTTGCTAACTACAGGAGATGGACAACTTGTAAATTTACAACAACCACTTTCTAGCTTGGGTCAAGGCATAATTGAGCCAATACAGATATTACCAGCTACTCATTGTCTAGAGCAATTGAGTTTATTGTGGCACTCTAGCCAAAATAATTTAGAGTGGGTGTTAGTTGATGTTGATGGCAAATTTTTAGGACTATTTAATAGTGTACGGCTGTTAACGTTGCTAGCTAAAGAACAAGTAGCAACCCCATACTCTACTGTTAGCCCATCAGAGCCAATACATCAAGACACATCATTGATTAGTGATGGCAGAATTAGGCGATCTTCTAGACTCAAACAACGTCAAAGTCAAGGATACAAACCACTAGTACAGCTATTGGAACGACTACCTTGGCCTTTGATGCTGCAAACAAGTACAGGTCAGGTGTTAGCTCGAAATCAAGCGTGGTGGCAACAATTGGGATCTCTGAAAGACCCAGAAGGGATCAGACAACAAGTAGAGGCAATTTTAGCTGCCACCCGCATCAAACAACCAGAATACGCCAACCCAAAAACACAGAAAGTTTATGCTCGTGGCGATGGCAATGAGCTAGATAATAATTACACTTTACCAATCACCGACTTACCACCTTTAAGAACATATAACCCACAAGTACCGCCACAAGATAGCAAGACTAGTGGCGGTCGCTGCTTTCTCGATAGCCAAATGGGTATTTGCACCTGCATTGTCGAAGTGCAAAGCGGTCAGGAGCGAGTTTGGCAATTTACGAAAATTCCTTTAGATAATCCAGATTTAAAACTCCCCATTTCTCAGTCAGAAGCAATACTCTACAACGATAGCTTGTGGTTAGTTTCCGCAACTGATGTCACCGAACAACAGCAACTTTGTAAAGAACTAGCAGCGAAAAACGCCGATCTCATTCAACTCAATCGCTTAAAAGATGAGTTTTTAGCCTGTATTAGCCATGAACTCAAAACCCCATTGACGGCGGTACTAGGTTTATCGCGGTTATTAGTAGACCAGCAGTTGGGCGAACTCAATGAACGTCAAGCTAGATATGCAGGGTTAATTCATCAAAGTGGCCGCCATCTGATGAGTGTGGTTAACGACATTTTAGACTTAACCCGCATGGAAACAGGCCAGATGGATCTGACATTAGTACCTGTAAATATACAATCTATCTGCGATCGCGCTCTCTCCGAAGCGAAGGCTGTTCACAACCAAACCAACAAAACCCCGTCGAAGGCTCAAAAATCTACCCCTCGCTCATCAGCAGTAAAATTTACTATGTCGATTGAGTCAGGTCTAGAGCAGATCACCGCCGATGAATTACGCTTGCGCCAGATGTTGGTACATCTGTTATCTAACGCCTTTAAGTTTACGGAGATATCCGGCGAAATCGGCTTACGCGTGAGTCGTTGGGAAGGGTGGATTGCCTTTACCATTTGGGATACAGGTATTGGTATTCCTGAACATCAACAACATCTAATTTTCCAAAAGTTCCAACAACTAGAAAATCCCCTCACCCGTCAGTTTGAAGGCACAGGTTTGGGACTAGTCTTAACTAGGGCTTTGGCGCGTCTTCACGGTGGCGATGTCAGTTTCTTGTCACAGGAAGGACAAGGTAGCCAGTTTACCTTACTTTTACCACCCAGTCCCCCCACTACAGGCTTTGCCGAATCAGACAGAGAAACAGCAGAAGTTAACGATAGCGAAAGTATTGACACACTCGAACGTGTTAACCATACTAGCCAACATCCACTCATCTCCTCCCAACGGTTAGTGCTGGTAGTTGAGGCGGTAGCTCGATACATTCAAGATTTGACCGATCAGCTCAAAACTAATGGTTATCGGGTAGTCATTGCCCGTTCTGGCACAGAAGCCGTAGAAAAAGCCCGTCGCTTGCAACCACAAGCTATATTTTTGAATCCCCTATTACCCTTGTTGTCGGGTTGGGATGTGCTGACATTACTCAAATCTGATCCCGCAGCTCGTCATATTCCCGTGATTGTCACAGCGACAGGGGCAGAAAAAGAACAGGCATTTGCTAACCGAGCCGATGGTTTCTTAAACTTACCAGTTGAGGCACAGTCTTTGACACCATTGTTAGACCAATTATGTGAGACACCAAAAGATCAGCAGCCTAGTTTAAATAATAGTGAAGAAATTGAGCCAAACAATCCCCTAAAAATCCTGAGATTAGTCAATCCTGAGTCAGAATCAATCAATCCCCACCCTTCACTACAAGAACATCGGGTGATTGAAGTAGATGACTTAGATCAAGCAGAACTCTTAGCTAGGGTTTGGCAGTTTGATGTGATTTTGCTGGATGTAGATAGTTCCTTAGCAAAAACTTATTTACAACAATTGGCTCAACATCCCCGCTTGGCTGCTTTACCTTTAGTGACTTGTGATGTCGTCACTACCCTCACCGCATCCCAAATACCGGGTTTGTCAGTGTTTCCTTGTTTAACACCATTGAATCCAGACGATAGCGATGGACATCACAAACATCCATTATTATCAGTTCTGCAAATTGCCTCTAGTGTCGGCTATCCCCCTAACATCCTAGTGGTAGATGTAACCATGTTACAGGACTT
The DNA here is from genome assembly GCF_034931465.1 of Anabaena sp. UHCC 0399. Lineage (NCBI taxonomy): Bacteria > Bacillati > Cyanobacteriota > Cyanophyceae > Nostocales > Nostocaceae > Anabaena > Anabaena sp. UHCC 0399. The sequence continues at coordinate 89,423 of NZ_JAYGGZ010000014.1, forward strand.
GCCACAGACCAGACGCAAACAAGTCAAGGGTTATGGCAAAGCCAAAAATTCTCCCCTCAATCAAAAAACTGCGGAACGGGGAACGGAATGGTTTCAAGCTTTAATTCAGTATTTGCAAACAGCAGGGTTAAAGGCAACAATAGCACGATGTTGGGCAGAAGTTTTACAACAAATGCGTCATCAAAGCGTAGATTTGCTACTGATTTGTTTGGAAGTTTCAGCCATTCATCCAGACGTATTGAAAGCACTGAAAACTTTGCAAGATTTACCATTAAAGTTGCCACCAATTTTAGTAATTGATCAAAGATTAAATCCAATTGCTGGTAATTCTCGCACTAGAGCCACTCAAAGTAAAAATGGGCAAAGAACAAAAACTGAGCCGGAATCTATAGAAACTGTTCTAAATGCGATCGCTACTCAAATTGTGCCTCGTTCTATATCAATGGAAGAGCTATTAAGCCAAATCAATCAAACTTTAAGTATCAAGGTGAGGCGAGGAAAATATTAATGGGGACAGGTGACAGGTGACAGGGGATAGGTTAGATAGTAACTCATTCCCAATTCTCATTAACTAAGATATATCTAACTTCTGAGATTTCATTTTTTTAAAATTAATGCGAGTTAATTGGTAAGCACCTTTGATAGCTAAATTTTGATAATTATCAGGCTGCAAGTCTATTTTAAAGAAGTTTCTTTTTTCAGTTAACAGTAACATTGAAGCTGGATGATTTGGCTGATTAGCGACAGTTTCAATATACTCAATACCCTCTCTTGTCAACTTGATAAATTTTATGTGTTTGTGGCTATAAAAAACTACACTCGGCTTTTTAAAGCCCACCATGATTATTTCTTCTTGTGGTTTCTGGAACTGTACAACAGCCGCAGATAAATCTCTTAAAGGTAGTTGACGTTCTTGATCAACCAACAGCAAAGCTGGCATGAGCATGATCATCAAAAATGCCACAAATCCTAATAAATTTACCCCAATAATTGAGTGCCATTGGCGACTTAATATTAAGACCGCAACAATGAATGCAAATAGTAGCCAAATCCAACCACCTATTTGTGGTAAACCAGAATCTTGAAGTATTTGGTTAAAGTTAGGAGCAGCTGGATCTTTACCTAAGAAATATGATAGGTGAAATAATGCTACTGATAATACAGATAAAAATACAACATTTATCCAACTACTTACCTGTAAAAAAGAAATTGGGTAAGTAATCACTGTTCTACTCGTATTTGGCTCTGGCTGGGAGAAAAAGTCACTCCACAGTAGAGCTACCAAAATTGCTGCGGCTGGCATTAAAGGTAATACATAACTAGGCAGTTTGGTGACAGCAATAGTAAAAAAGCTAAAAATGCTAATAAACCAAATAAACGCAAATAAACCTAATTGCTGAGAGCGTTCTTGAGTCCGCCAGTGCGATCGCTGCCAAAACTTCAGTCTGATCATTGCCAAAGGTAAGTACACTGAGTATGGCGCAAACAATAACAGCACAATTAAAAAATAAAAATACCAAGGTGCTGAGTGACCATTAACTACATCTGTGAAGCGTTCTATGTTGTGATAACCAAAAAAGGAGTCAATGTAATTCGAGCCATTGCGCCAAGTTACTAGCAAGTACCAAGGGGCAGACAAACAAGAGATAATTACCAGTCCCGAAAACAGCCGCATTTCCCGCACTACTGTCCATAATTGTCCCACGTACAGCAAAAATGCCCCAATAATCAGCCCCGGTAAAACAATTCCCACTGGCCCTTTCGTCAAAATTGCCCCAGCAATCAACACATAACACGCTAAATACCATTTGTTGGGAAACGGCGATTGGGTATTGAGTATTGGGTATGTATTATTTTTTACGTTATTTACTTTGTCTCTTCTCCCTGTCCCCTGTCCCCTGTCCCCTGTCCCCAATTGTGCATATCCCCGAAAAAAGCACAACAAAGCTGAGGCTATACACCCTGTCAACAACATATCTGAGACACCAGTCCTTCCCCAGATGATCATTTCTGGATTAAGTGCTGTGATGGCTGCGGCAACGACTGCGGCTAAATAGGGGCGTGTAAGAGATGAAACAGGCTTTAATTCATCTTTTTTACTCAAAGACCAGTAGATAGTATAAAACACCAAAGCCGTAACTCCCATTGCCGCCAGTGCTGAGGGGAGACGTACAGCCCATTCATTCACCCCAATCACAGCATAGGCGATCGCTTGCAACCAGTAAATTAAAGCAGGTTTATCAAACCGAGTTTCACCATTGAAATAAGGAGTAATCCAATCCCCCGTTAATAACATTTGACGGGAAGCTTCAGCAAATAATGGCTCAGTTTCGTCAATTAAGCCAACACTGCCTAAATTCCATCCATAAGCTACCCAACCAAGTACAACTAACCACACAATCACCACAGTCACAGCAAGGGCTGGACGTTTCACTATCTTATTAAGCCACTGCTCAAAAGCTTGGGGAAAGCTCAATTTTAACCTCATCAGTAGTTACTCAATAGTCAATAGTCAATAGTCAATGTCATACAGTTATTTAGTCGTTGAGTGACTACGTTTTGTTCTTCGTGATTTGGACTTTCATTCCCCACTCTTAACAATTCAAAATTCAAAATACCCTACGGGTTCGCGGTAGCGTCTCGTAAGAGAAGCAAGCCTACAAAATTCAAAAATAACTCAGCACCGGCTGAACGCCGCGCTACCGCTCTAAGCGCAGCTATGCCCGCAGGGCTTTACACCACTCCCCACTCATTACTCATTACTCAGCACTCATTACTTACTCAGTAACATTACCCATTCTTGTTTTTGGTCATCCCAGGTAGGTAGAGAGCTTTCTCCTACAACATATGGCCCCCAATAGTGACGAGAACCATCCTGGGCAAAGGCTACCAAGATATCACCTGTTTCTATTTTGAGGTTGCCTTGAGGTAGAGACAGAATTAACCCTTTTTCGCTACCTTCTTGGGGATCAAAATCCCAATGGGCGGGAATATCAGTTTTTTCTTTAACTGAACCTTTTTTAACTGACTGTCGAGCCAATAGAGCCAATCGCACAGGCTGATCTGTTTGATTGCTCATGCGTAAATTGCCTAAATATTTAGTATTGCTACTCAAGGACTGGCGAGAAGCCAATATAGAGATAGTTTTTTTAGTTTTTTGTTCTGATTTGTTACTCTGAGTCGTTAGTGGATTTGAAATAGCCGTAGAGTTACCATCTGTCAATGCCACAGGTGATGCTAAATCTTGATTTTCTGGTGTTACAACAGTAGATGGCGATGACGATGTATCTGGGTTCGTAGTTTCAAAAGACACACTCATATCTAAGCATCCTAACAGTAAACCCATCAGTCCCAAAGAGCCAGCGATAACCGCAGCATTACGATACCCGGAAGACTTCATATTGATATTGATTTAGAAATAATGTTTTGTTTAGGCTTGACCAAATACTAGCCTATTATCACTAGTTACGTTCAAGAGAAGTTTTCTACTTGCCTAATAGAAAATCTCGATAATTTGGCTGACAAATGTATCATAGATATCATATTTACTGAGAATTATCTATCTGAAGCATTACTGGAGATAGTCAAGGTAAAAAGGTGTAAAGTCCTGATGATACTGGAATTGATGTCAGGCATGATCAAGTATAAACGCCAAATATTATACCCATAACATATATTTACTCGGTGAAACACCAGAAGAAATTTTTAGTATGGAAGTAATTTGAGTCACAAGGTAGCTTTGCTTAAACAACCAAATATACCAACAGCATATTATTTACATCTCTTAATATTTTACAGCCAGTCCTGGGCATGATGAAATGATATAGCCAGATCAAATTAGTGTATAAAGACGGAAGGGTATAGCGATGTAAGGGAAGCAGAGGGAGAAAAATCCAATGCCCGATACCCAATGCCCAATGAATATTGACTAGGTAAAGCCTGATTCAATGCAAAACACACGTCTTAACAACTTGTTTGATACCATTGCTAGACGTTTGGGGCAATGGTTTTCTAATCCTTGGCGGCGGCTGTCGCTCCTGCTGATTAGCTTTTTGTTTGGCTTTTTCTTGGGGACGGCAATTTCCACTATAGCAGGACAACGTGGTGTAATAGATATTTGGGTAGCTGGGGTATTAGTCGTCATGACAGAGGTCACAAGCAGAATATTCTATAGCCAGAGTTTTTTTGCTAGGCGAGCCTTGTGGGTAGAAGTGCTGAACCTTTTGAAAGTTGGTTTTACGTATAGCTTATTTATTGAAGCCTTTAAACTAGGTTCATGATTAACGATTGGTTACAAGCAATGGGGACGGCAAGTGGGCAACAAGCAGCACAAGCCGCAGCCTTAAAAGATAGATCAAGGGCAAAAGCCTTTGGGATCACGTCGGTTAATGTAGAGCAAGTGATTCAAGAGCGATCGCAGCTTTTACAATCTGTATTACCAGCTTTTAGTCAATTTTGCCAAAATCGCCTGCATACCCCCATAGACAGGATGTTACCTGTGTTGTGGGACTTGTGGCTACCCCTGGCGGTAAAAATAGCATCACAACATCAAAAGTTACAGCGTCCTTTCATTCAAGGCATCTTAGGGAGTCAAGGAACAGGTAAAACTACGATGTGCCAACTGTTGGGGTTGATTCTCCAGGAGTTGGGATATTGTAGTGTGAGTTTATCTTTAGATGACTTGTATAAAACTTATCATGAGCGTCTAGCATTAACCCAAGAAGATCCCCGCTTAATTTGGCGTGGCCCACCGGGAACTCACGATGTAGACTTAGGGATAAATGTTCTAGAGCAAATTCGGCAATCACAAACTCCTGTTAGCATCCCCCGCTTTGATAAATCTGCCTACAGTGGTGCAGGCGATCGCACTCATCCAGAGATTGTAGAGAAAGTTGATATTTTGTTATTTGAAGGTTGGTTTGTCGGTATGCGGCCGATAGATACGCTAATATTTGACGATGCACCGCCACCCATTATCACTGATGTTGATAGAGCATTTGCCCGTGACATGAATACTCGGCTGAGTGAATATTTGCCACTGTGGGAAAGATTAGATAGCTTAATTGTGTTATACCCCAAGGATTACCGATATTCTGTAGAGTGGCGCAAACAAGCAGAACGACAAATGATTGCGGCTGGTAAATCTGGGATGACAGATGCAGAGATTGAAAAATTTGTCAATTATTTTTGGCGCTCGCTCCATCCAGAATTATTTATCAAACCCTTAGCTCAATCTGCTTCATGGGTTGATTTAGTAATTGAGATTGATCAAGATCATAGCTTGACTGTTGATTGAAAAGACCAGGGGAAAAGCAACTCATACCCCATGCCCTCAATATTCTTTCCCAACTTCCTTCCATAAAAAAGTAGTAGAGGAGGGAAGTTTGTTGTATTTTTGGCAGCGATCGCGTCCGGCAATTTTAGCTTGATATAATGCGCGATCGGCTTCGTCAATAATTTCTTGAAAATCGGAGTTGGGTTGAGGCGTAATAGTCGCTACACCAGCACTGATGGTGACATAAATATTCGCTTGTGAAGTGCTATGTGGTACACCCAACAACCGCACCGATTGGCAAATGGCCTCAGCGATATGAACTGCACCCTCAGCATCTGTTCTGGGTAAAATTACAGCAAATTCTTCTCCGCCATAACGGGCGACTAAATCAGCCGGACGTTTGACACTATCTTGAATAGCTTTAGCAACCAATTGTAGACAGCGATCGCCTGCCCGATGACCGTAGGTATCATTATATGCTTTAAAGAAATCAACATCACAGAGAATCAAAGACAAAGATAGTTGCTCCCTTACCATGCAGTGCCACTCTTGGGAACAATATTCTTCAAACCTACGGCGGTTAGCAATTTGAGTCAATTCATCAATTGTTACCAACCGTTTTAATTCTCGATTAGCAGCTTCTAGCTTTTGTTGGAGATGGGATTGTTGAATCAAACGTTTGACTCGTTGACGCAAAACCGGCCAGTGAATTGGTTTAGTAACATAATCGATAGCACCCACTTCAAAAGCGCGATCAACAGATTCTTTGTCTTCCAGTCCAGTAATCATTAAAACTGGTGTATGCTTGCTATGGTCTAGTAATTGTAAGCGAGTGCAACACTCAAATCCGTCCATATCCGGCATAATTGCGTCTAGAAGCACTATGTCTGGTTGCAGTTGATGAAAAACACTCAATGCCTCTCTACCATCTTGAGCTTCTACCGTCCGATATCCTTCATATTGTAGAGATAGTCGTAACTGCGCCCTGATAAATGGCTCGTCGTCAACAATGAGAATTAAAGACGGCTCTTGTAGGACACTAGTGTTCATGATCTCTCCTGATTAATTTCTCTTTGCAAAGCAGTTTTGACTCGCTCATACTCTTGACAAAGTTGTGAGCCGATTTCTGTAATACCTGCCAAGTCACTACTACGCCCCTGTATTTCTAGTTGCTTGCAAAGTTGTGCCAATAATACTGCTCCCACTGAGCCACTGCTAGATTTAAGTTTATGAGATGTATTCCATATAGCTTGGGCATCTTTGGTTGTGATTGCTACACTAATATTTTGGATCAATTTAGGAGCTTCTGTCAGGTAACATTCTATTAATTCAGCAAATGCACCTGCTTCTCCGCACAACATATTACGTAATTCTTGCAATATTTTAGTATCAATAACGTTTATTTTTGACACGCAATTTGCTGAGACATTGGGGTTGGGGCAGAGAATTTGGGAACTGATGGGATCATGAAGTTTGAGGGGCTGACATTTACCCAGTGCTTTGGCTAAATCATCAATCTGAATTGGCTTACTGATATAGTTATTCATGCCAGCTGCTAGACAGGCTTCGCGATCGCCTTGCATAGCATTAGCAGTCATGGCGATAATATAGGGACGAGAATCAGCACTCCAAGTTTGACAAATTCTCCGGCTAGTTTCTAAGCCATCCATTTCTGGCATATTCACATCCATCAAAATGACATCATAAGTCTGACGTTGTAATGCTTCTAAAACTTCTAACCCATTAGCGACTACGTCAGCCCCATAGCCAATTTTTTTTAGCATGAGTAGAGCAACTTTCTGATTGACTACCATGTCTTCAGCTAGCAGCAGCCGCAGTGGTAATTGCTCTGCCAAATTTTGCTCGATGGGGGTGGGATGAGAATGAGAAATGCTCGCTCGAATTGGTTGATTCCCCAAATTATAGGTAAGAACATCGTACATTTGAGATTGCTTAATTGGTTTATGGAGATAGGTAACAAATCCCATATCTCTAAAATGAGAATCATTGTCTTGCTTACCCCAAGAGGTGAGGATTATCAAGGGTAAATATTGATAAGCAGAACGCCTGCGGATTTCCCGCGCTAAGGTCAAGCCATCCATTTCAGGCATCTGCATATCTAAAATTGCAATATCAAACTTGATTTCCTGGTCAAGCAAAGCTAACGCTTCTACACCAGATGACACAACATAAGTTTGCATTTGCCAAGGTTCAGCTTGTAAGCGCAAAATTTTGCGATTGGTAGAATTGTCATCAACTATTAACAAGCGTTTACCGATCAACTGTGTTGGGGCAGTTATCAATTCATCGCCATGAGGATCAGTAAAGATGGGGGCTGTCATGGCGAAGTAAAAGGTAGAACCTGGGGTTGAGGTAGTAGATGATACGGGCTTTTGGCTTTGCCATCCTGAAGGGGGACTACCACCTACAGATCCTTGACTGTCCACCCAAAGATGACCGCCCATCATCCTCCCTAAGCGTTTACTAATTACTAGTCCTAATCCTGTACCGCCATATTTGCGAGTCATGGAGGCATCTGCTTGCACAAAAGGTTGAAACAGGCGTTTCATCTTCTCAGATGGAATACCGATGCCTGTGTCTTGGATGCTAAAGAGAAGTTCGCAGCAGTTTTTTGCTTTGGGAGTGCTATGTACAGAAAGAATCACTTCGCCTTTTTCGGTGAATTTAATAGCGTTGTTGAGCAAGTTGGTTAAGATTTGCCGCAGACGAGTTAAATCACCGACAATCTGAGTCGGCACTTGGGGATCAATTAGATAAGCTAGTTCAATATCTTTTTGGGCAGCCTTGGAGGCTAACAAGTCAATTACTTGTTCTACGCAAGTTCTAATATTAACAGGCTGTGCTTCTAGTTCTAATTTCCCTGACTCAATTTTGGAAAAATCCAGAATGTCATTAATGATGGTGAGCAAAGCTTCACTACTGGTTAAGACGGTTTCTAAAAAGTCTCGCTGTTGGAGTGTCAAATCAGTATTGAGCAGTAGTTCTGTCATGCCGATGATGGCATTCATGGGGGTGCGAATTTCATGACTCATCATCGCCAAAAATTCACTTTTTGCCCGATTTGCTGCTTCTGCTGCCCTTTTTGCCCGTTCTAAGGCAAAGTTTTTCAAAGTGAGTTCTTCCCGTTGGCGGGTTTCTTTTTCGAGGAGTTGCGCTTGGGCAAGGGCAATGCCTAACTGTGCGGCTACTGCCTCTAGTAATTCAATTTCGTCCTGATTCCACTGACGGAAATGACTACACTGGTGTAAGCCGATCGCACCATTGGGTTCTCCTTGATAAGAGGTGCGGATGGCTAGCATGGATTTCAAGTCAATTGCCCGACACATGAGGACGAAAGATTCTAGTAAAGGATCTTCGTAAACATTGGGTGAGGAGATCGCTCGATCATGGGTCATCATTTCTAGACCGTGCGGATTCCCCGACATCGGTATTTCTAGTTTCTCCATAAAGCAGAAACCAGGGACATTATTATATTCTGCTACTAGGGGAATGCGGGGAGAGGGGTCACAAACGTAGGCATGGATTAAACAGCGATCAACCGCAAAAGCTTGTCCAATTTGAGTCGCGGCGGTGGCAAAAATTTCTTTAATATCCAGACTTTGACGAATTTCTTGAGTAATTTTTTCCAGGAGCAGTGTCCGATTTAACTGTCTTTGCAATGTTTCTTGTGCTTGCACTCGTTCGGTAATATCTTTGATTGAGCCGACCATCCGTACTGGATTACCTTGTTCGTCCCATTGGGCAGTAGCATGAACTAATACCCACTTGTAAGTGTTATTGTGGCAACGCAGACGATACTCTATGACATATTTGGGGATTTTGCGACTGAGATAATTTTGCTTGACAGCGATGACGCGATCGTAATCTTCGGGATGAATGCGGCTAGTACAATCTTCGTTACTACTGATGGGTTGATAGTTTTCTTCTCCTACTAACTCTGCCCAGCGTGCCGAGCGAAAGGTTTCCTGGGCAATAATATTCCAATCCCAAATCGCGTCTTGATTGCCTTTAATGACTAGTTGCCAACGTTCTTCACTTTTAAGCAATGCTTCTTCTGCACGTTTACGCTCAGTAATGTCAATGGCAATTCCTCCTATGAGACACTCCTCTTCTTGACTGGAAATCGGAAATTTATACACCAAAAAATCTCGCACTGTGCCGTCAGCACAGGGAGCAGACTCCACAACTTCCACTACTTGATTGGTGCGAGCAACTGTTTGAATAGTCTCTAGAAAGGGTTGAGCAAATTGGGCTGGATAAATATCAAAAATGCTTTTGCCAATTATTTTTTTTAAAGGTAATTTAAAGGTGCGCCGATAATTTTCACTTAGGTAAATAATTTTACCTTCAACGTCTGTAATCCAAGCATGGGTGGGGCTATGATTCATGAATGCTTGGAAGCGTTCTTCACTGCGATGTAGTAAAGCTTCTGATTGTTTGCGTTCGGTGATGTCACGATTGACGCTAATTGTGGCTATATTTTGTCCTTGTTCATCTTGCAAAGGTACTATGGTGGTTTCAGAAATACCCTGGCTACCATCTTTGCGAACAAAGTTAATTTCCCCTGACCAACGTCCATGTTGAGTAATGTCTTCAATGATGGCGTTATTCAAGGCTACGTCTGCTTCAGGCTGATGTAACGTGTTAATAGATTGTTCACAAATCTCGGCTTTGGTATAGCCAAATATCCTTTCGGCGGCAGGATTCCAGTCGAGAATTTTCCCTTTTAAATCAGTGATGATGACGCCATCGTAGATATTTTCAAAGGTAAGGGCTTGCCGACGTAGCGACATTTCTGCTTGTTGGCGTTCACGAAGTACAGCCTGCTGTTCGCTAATATCTATTTGAATGCCTAGGAAGTGGGTTAATTGACCTGTTTCGTCATAAATGGGAGAAATGTTTAATTGATTCCAAAATAATCTGCCATCTTTGCGGTAGTTTCGCACAATCACTGTGCAACTTTTACCAGCTTTTAGGGCTAATCGCAGTTCATTGAGTGTTGGTTGCTGGGTGTCTGTACCTTGCAAGAAGCGACAATTCTGCCCAATGACATCTGTGGCACTGTAGCCTGTGATTTGCTCAAAGCCAGAGTTGACATAAATGATGGGATTGTTGGCTAGTCTGGCATCGGCAATGACAATACCATTACTAGTAGCAGCCAAGGCTCTCTCCCGCAAGCGCAGGGTTGCTTCTACTAGTTTCAAGTCGGTAATATCAAACATGAAACCTCGCAGCAGCACGGGATTTCCATCGGTTTGGACTACGCTTACAATGTCTCGCAGCCATACAACTCGGCCATCGCCGGCAATCATCCGGTATTCCATCTCGTGGTTTTCGCCTCTAGCTATGGCTGCTAGACAAATACTTAATGTCTTTTCTCTGTCTTGGGCATACAGATGATTTAACCAAAAATTCTCTTCATACCATTGGGCAACGGGATATTCTAATAGGGTTTCAGCTTGTGGCCCTACATAGGTAAAACGCCAAGTTTTTAAATCTAATTCCCAGGGAATGACTTTCGCTGTTTCTAGTAACTGCCGCAATCGGTTTTCACTAGCACGCAGAGCCATTTCTGTTTGTTGTTGTGCAGCAATTCTTTGCGCTAATTCTTGGTTGATGGCTGCTATTTTACGGTTGCTAATTTGGGTAACTTGTACTAAATAAGTTAATAATGTGAGTCCCCCAGCCGCTAATATTCCAGCTAGCAAGACAAAGGTGGGCAGAGGTGAGTGTAAATCTGCTAATAACTCAGGAGTTGGATAAATCTGTAATTGCCAGTTGACTCCGTACAAGTCAATATTGATTTGTTGATGCCAAGATGCTGGCACTGGCGATGATGTATCTTGGCTGTAAATTAAATCTTTGCTGTCAAATACCCTAATTTTGTAACCCTCAGGTATATGCAAAATAGAATCAAAAAGGGTTTGAATGTGGAAAATTCCTAAGATAAATCCATGAAATTGCTTGTTACTATATAAAGGTACACAGGCTAAAAATCCCCAGACACCTGGTTCTCGCTTCATTGTACGAGTCAGCATAGTTTGATGATTCCTACCTGCTGTTGCTAAGGCTTGCTTTTGTTGATTTACTTGCTTCCAGTTAATATCTTGTGCTGCTTGATTATTAGCTAATGGCACAGTCCACCGTACCCGCCATGACGGATCAACCCTCTCAATTGCTTGGTAGCCGCCATAATCTTGTATATAGGTTGCGGCTTCTACTTCCCATTGCGTTTTTGAGATACTATTGTGCAGTTGCCAGTGTTTCCCCATGCGCTCTAGGGCTAGAATGCGATATTGTAGTTGGGTAACTAATTCGGTTTTAGTTGCGATCGCTTGTTGTTGAATCAGTTCTTGTATATTGTTTTGCTCTGCAACTATTAATCTCTGCCAAAGGATAATTACTACAATGAAAATCACAACACCAACCAGAAGCGGCAGCAACTTTTGGGGGCTAAAAAATTTCACCAATGTAAATCTCTGATGTTTGTGCTGCCTGTACACTGATTCATCCTCCAGCACTTTGAACAAGTCTGTAGCTAGTTTTTTCTTTGTAAGTAATTAAAATTAGCCATAGCAAGGGGACAATTACGCAAAATCCCAATCGTAAAACAATTTATACATCCTTTGTTGACTTAAATCTATTGATTTTATATTTATTTCTTAATTGTTTACATTTTTTTAATTTTATCAATCATGTCCTTTTGATGTTTTCAATAAATCAAAATGAAATTTTATCTTAATTTAGAATTAATTGCCTAATTAAATTCAAATAATTATCTATATCACAGCATTTCAACTCAGCATATATATAGCTATTAGCTTGATATATTACGACAATAAAAATTTATCCAATATTAGTATTAGTATATTTGTTTCTGAAACAGAGAATATAGATTTGTGTCTTTGTAGTGACAGATGTTAAACTACAAAGACACAAAATATTTTTTATTTGACCAAACTCAGTACGGAGTTATCTTGGCTCATACGTACTCGCTTTTAGTCCCTATTGTCTGTAATAGCTGATAAAAAGGTTGCCAATTATCCGTTTGAGCAATTTCTTCCCAAATTGACTCAATTACAGGTCTTAATAATACAGTTTTGGGATTGTAATAACTTAGAGTTTCAGCAATACTCTGCATTTGCTCAGGATCAAAATGATTTAAGATTTTATGGTAAAGTAAGCACCAATTATCAAAAATTGCTGATTTATCCGATGTAGGTACAACATCTGAAGGGTTGAGTACCAATCCTGGTTCTTCTCTCCACTTAGAGGAGAAAGTACGAGCCATTTCATAGAAAAATTGATGATACCCAACTTGGCTATCTTGCAGAAATTGAATAGTTAGACTTAACAATTCATCAGCTTCAGGCATAAGCAACTGCTCAAAACCTAATTTTTTCAGCATTAAAGAACGATATTCCGCAACGTAATAATCACCAAATTTTGCCAGTCCAGCGTCTAAATCACCTTTATCGATAACTGACCTTAATGGTTGTTGGAGCAATTCCAGATTTAATTGGCAAATACCTGGTTGATGACTATAACAATAGCGTTTGTAATAGTCGAAATATGCAGCAGTGAAGTAAGGGTCATAAGTAGGAATAAACGCATAAGGACCGTAGTCAAAGCTTTCCCCAGTAATTGCCATATTGTCAGTATTGAGAACTGCATGACAAAAACCTGCGGCCATCCACTGTGCAACTAGTTCTGCGACTCGTTTAACTAATTCGGCATAGAACAAAGCATATTTATCTTGTTCATTAACTAAGTGCGAGTAATAATGCTCAACTACATGGTCTAATAACTTTTGAATTAAATCTGGACGTTGTAAATAGTACAAACGCTCAAAAGTCCCAAACCGAATATGTGAACTACTCATCCTGACCATTACAGACGAACGAGTAGGTGAAGGTTCATCACCGCGCCACAGGGATAAACCAGTTTCAATCATCGTGAGACAGCGAGAGGTACGAACCCCCAACTGATGTAAGGCTTCTGCTGCTAAAACTTCCCTGACCCCACCTTTGAGGGTTAGCATCCCATCACCACCACGGGAATAGGGTGTTCTCCCAGAACCTTTAGTACCAAAATCATAGAGTTCGCCATCAATACCACGGACTTGACCATATAAGAAACCCCGTCCGTCACCTAACTGGGAGTTATATTCCCCGAATTGATAGCCGTGATAACGCAGTGCTAAAAATGGTTTACGTCCTTGAAACAAGCTAAAAGCTGTAATAAAGTCTTCGTCCTGAACGTCTTTGGGATTTAGACCCAATTTGGGTAATAGGGCATCATTGCGCCAGCGCAGAGTATGTTGAGGAAATTCTGCTGCGGCTACTTCATCATAATAATCATCACCCAAGGATGCCAAAGCTGGTTCGTAATTCAGGGTGAGAAAAGGATTGAGAGAGTTTTTGGTGTTGGGAGTTTCAGCTAAGGTCATTATGAGCAAAGCATAATTTATTCTTCCCTCAATAGTACATCTGACAGCATCTCTCGCGTGAATTAGATAATTAAAACTTGGGGACTGAGTATAAAAACCTTATACATAGAGTGTAGCTAATACTTGTGATTAGAAATTACCTTTTTATGATCAAAAATAGCTGCCCGAAATTATTGATTAAGAAAAACGGTACTTTGCATTTTTTAAACTTATAAATGCAATAGGTTGACTACATATTGAGATTCACTATAGGAATCATATTTAATTTCTGAAATATGTGTAGGGTGCGTTACTAACACACCCTACACATACTTAAATTTTTTCAATAATCAAATCTGATCGATATAAGTTCTAGATTTATGCCATAAATTCAATAGTTACCATCAATAAATACTGATACATTGAAACTTCCTTAGGGCTTTGACTGCCAACGATAAGTTTTTACTTATATGTCCAATCTAATATTTATTTAATAATTGCCTTCTCAGAGTTAACCACTTTGGCAGAAATACCTGTAAACTAATTTCAATGAATGAAGAACTGCTTTAAACCAACCCGGCAAAAGACATTAAACTAGCAAAATTTAGCCATGATAATTATTTTTAATAATAAGTAGTTATCAAGGGCTAGTTCAATATAAGGGAAAGTTTCATAACGGTTGCAAGAAACATCAGATTTCACTTGCATAAATTGTGGTGCATAAATAAATTAAATTACTGGATTTAGGAGTTGTGATGTCAGACTTTTTTAACCAAATTTCTCGCCGTAAATTTATCGCGACAGCAGGCGCATCAGCTGGTGCTGTGTTCTTGAAGGGTTGTTTAGGAAATCCCCCAGAAGCTAACACAGGAGGGAATAACCAATCTGCACCAACTGCTCAAGCAGCAGCAAATACTAGCCCAGAACAAGCTCCAGAAGTAACTAAAGTCAATTTAGGATATGTGCCGATTGTGGAAGCTGCGCCTTTAATTATTGCTCAAGAAAAAGGCTTTTTTGCGAAGTATGGTATGACCAATGTTGAGCTAGCCAAACAAGCTTCTTGGGGTGCAGCTAGAGATAACGTAGAAATTGGTTCGGCTGGTGGTGGTATTGATGGTGGTCAATGGCAAATGCCTATGCCTCATTTAATTACGGAAGGTTTAATTACCAAGGGTAATAAGCCAATTCCCATGTATGTATTATGTCAGTTAATCACACATGGAAATGGGATTGCGATCGCCAATAAACACCAAGGTAGCGGTATCGGCTTAGAATTAGCGAGAGCTAAGGCTGTATTCTCCAAACTCAAAGCCTCCCCCACGCCCTTCACAGCCGCCCAAACCTTCCCAGCCGTTAACCAAGATTTCTGGATTCGTTACTGGTTAGCAGCCGGAGGTATTGACCCCGATGCAGACGTAAAATTGCTCACCGTTCCATCAGCGCAAACCGTCGCCAACATGAAGACAGGAACAATGGATGCTTTCAGTACCGGCGACCCCTGGCCTTTCCGCATCGTTAAAGACAAAATTGGCTATATGGCTGCACTGACAGCAGAAATTTGGAAGAATCACCCCGAAGAATATCTTGCTATGAGAGCAGATTGGGTTGACCAACATCCCAAAGCCACCAAAGCTTTATTAAAAGGCATCATGGAAGCTCAACAGTGGTGCGACAACTTTGATAACCGCCAAGAAATGGCTAATATTTTGTCACAAAGAGCTTATTTTAATGTGCCGGTTGATGTTTTAATCGACCCATTCATGGGTAAATATGACATGGGTGAAGGTCGCAAAATTGATGACAGATCAATGGCAGCTTTGTATTGGAAAGATGAAAAAGGTAGCGTTTCTTATCCTTATAAGAGTCATGATTTGTGGTTCATTACCGAAAGCGTGCGTTGGGGATTCTTGCCTAAAGATTACATTGTAAATAATGCTGCCAAAGCTAGAGCATTAATCGATAAAGTCAACCGCGAAGATATTTGGAAAGAAGCAGCGAAAGAAGCAGGAATTGCGGTTGGTGATATTCCGACAAATACATCTCGTGGTGTAGAAGAGTTTTTTGATGGTGCAAAATTCGACCCCGAAAACCCCGAAGCATACCTCAAAAGTTTGCAAATCAAAAAAGTCAGTGTTTAATCAATAGCTTTCTAGCGACGCGATTCATCTCATCTGGGTATTGAGTAGAATTTACACCTCTACACCCCTTTTCATTTGTCATCTGAGGAACATTAAAAATCATGACCATAGCACAAAGAAGAGCTGCTAACCCAAAGTTTGAGAACAGCTTCCTATCTCGTCTGCAAAAACAATTTCCTGAACTTGTTCCGCCGATTTTGGCGATCGCAATTTTTCTCGCTATCTGGCAACTGTTTTCTTGGACTCCTGGCGCGACATTACCAGGGCCTATTAAGGTTATACAAGATACTTGGATTTTGATTTTGTATCCCTTTTATGATAGAGGTGGCATTGATAAAGGATTATTTTGGCAGATTTGGGCTAGTCTGCAACGGGTAGCTATTGGTTACTCTTTAGCTGCCGTGATTGGTATTGCTTTAGGCATTGCGATTGGTGTGAATAAAACCATGTCTAAAGCTTTAGATCCTCTGTTTCAGTTATTGCGAACTGTACCGCCTTTAGCTTGGGTGCCGATTTCCTTAGCAGCTTTAAGACAAAACGAACCCGCCGCCTTGTTTGTCATCTTTATTACCGCAATTTGGCCGATTCTCATTAACACGGCTGTAGGTGTCAAAGAAATTCCCCAAGACTATAACAATGTTGCTAAAGTGCTGCAACTGTCTAAAAAAGACTATTTCCTTAATATTCTCATTCCTGCGGCTTTACCCTACATTTTTACTGGGTTGAGAATTGCGATCGGTTTAGCTTGGTTAGCAATTATCGCCGCAGAAATTGTCATGTCAGGAATTGTCGGTATTGGTTTCTTTATCTGGGATGCCTATCAGAATAACTACATCAGCGAAATTATTTTGGCACTAGTTTACATCGGTGTAGTGGGTTTGTTACTAGATAAACTCATGGCTTGGATTCAAAACCTGATTTTACCGACAGAACAGAAGTAATACCAATTCGCAATTCGCAGTTGGGTAGGGTGCGTCAGTGCGATAGAACCGAACTATACTCAGAAATTATTCATGCTGACGCACCCTACAGTTTGGATATTTTTTTATCTGGAAGTCCCTAATTGATGGTTAACGGTTAACCGTTAACTGTTGATGCTGAGTATCACATTATCCGTTATTAGTCATGTTTATGAAACTTATTGCCACAATTTAAATTTTTCATGGGTAGGAAACTAATGATAAACATTGATATATCACAATGATTATTCAATTCCATAAACAATAAAATTTACTAATCAATCGCTTCAGGAATTGGCATTTTACTAATTTTTTTTTTCAGGTAAACATAAGAGATAAGAAAACTCGCTCTACATAATATATTTTTGGATAAAACTAATGGTCGCACTCACACAACTTAATCAAGTTAACCCCAACCCTGGAAGATTGACAATTGAAACTGTGGAAATTGCCTCTCAAACAACTGCTATTCGTTGTCTAGATTGGGATAGAGAGCGTTTTGATATTGAGTTTGGTTTAAGGAATGGCACGACTTATAATTCTTTCTTAATTCAGGGTGACAAAGTTGCTTTAGTTGATACTTCTCACCGCAAGTTTGAGCAGTTATATCTGGAAATAATTACAGGATTAATCGACATAAATCAGGTTGATTATTTGATTATTAGCCACACTGAACCAGATCATAGTGGCTTAGTTAAAGATATGTTGCAATTAGCTCCTGATATTACTGTTGTTGGGGCTAAAGTAGCTATAAAATTTTTAGAAGATATGGTTCACCAGCCCTTTAAATCAATGCTGGTAAAAAGTGGAGAACGCCTAGATTTGGGCAATGGTCACGAGTTAGAATTTATTTCTGCGCCTAACTTACATTGGCCTGATACAATCTTCACTTATGACCATAAAACTAGTATTCTTTACACCTGTGATGTGTTCGGAATGCACTACTGTGATGATCACACTTATGATGAGAATTTCAGTGCAATTGAAGAAGATTTTGCATATTATTATGACTGCCTCATGGGGCCAAATGCGCGTTCTGTTTTGGCAGCTTTAAAGCGGATTGAAAAGTTAGAAATAGGAACAATTGCAACAGGTCACGGGCCTTTACTAAAATACTCTCTTTCTGAATGGATCGGACGTTATCAAAATTGGAGTTTAGAGCAAGCTAAAACAGAGACATTAGTGGCTTTATTTTATGTTGAAGATTACGGTTATAGTGAGAGTTTAGTAAGAGCGATCGCTTCCGGTAGTGCAAAAACAGGTGTGGCGGTAGAGTTAGTAGCTCTCAATGATACTGAACCCCAAGAAATCAGAGAATTAGTTGCACAAGCGGCTGGTTTAGTGATTGCAATGCCTCCCCAATCTTCAGCTGTAGCACAAGCAGCCTTAAACACTATCTTGGCTGCTGCTCACAATAAGCAAGCAATTGGTTTATTAGAGTCGGGAGGAGGAGAAGATGAACCCGTTTACCCCTTACGCAATAAGTTTCAAGAACTAGGATTAATTGCAGCTTTTCCCCCTATTTTAGTTAAGGAAATTCCCACCAAAGTCATAGAGCAATTATGTGATGAAGCAGGAACGGATCTAGGGCAATGGTTAAATCGCGATCGCACAATCAAACAAATCAAATCTCTCAATAGCGAAATCGAAAAATCCCTAGGGCGGATTAGCACAGGATTGTATATTATCACCGCCAAAAAAGGAGACGTTCAAAGTGCAATGCTGGCTTCTTGGGTGACACAAGCAAGTCTTAACCCCTTGGGAGTAGCGATCGCAGTTGCCAAAGATAGAGCCATCGAATCCTTAATGCACGTAGGCGATCGCTTTGTGTTAAACGTCTTGGAAGAAGGCAGATATCAAGGATTAATGAAACATTTCCTCAAGCGTTTTGCTCCCGGTGCAGATCGCTTTGCTGGAGTCAAAACATATCCGGCTGCTACCAATGAATCGCCTATTTTAGCTGAAGCTCTAGCTTACATGGAATGTGAAATCACCAGCCGCATGGATTGTGGAGATCATTGGGTGATTTATAGCACCGTTCAAACTGGACGAGTTGCCGAGGTAAATGCACTAACCGCCGTCCATCACCGCAAAGTTGGTAATCATTACTAATTTGTGAATTGTTATTCTTCCCAGCCTCCTTGTCCCCCTTGTCTCCCTACCCCATGCGCAGAGTTCTCTAATTTTGAATTTTGAATTTTGAATTAATTAGCCCCCTTCCCTAATCTCCTCACAACAGCCATGTACAATCCTGCTGAAGATAACTCAACCCCTATGTATGAAATCAATCGGGGACGCGTCGTGCGAACCTTGGAATTTATCCAAGACGTGATAGTGATTTGTCTGTGTATTGGTTTATTTAGCTTCATGTTACTTCAGGTGAGAGATATGTTTCTCTCCTTACTTCCGCCGCTAAATTTTCATGCTGTCACCGCCGATATTCTTTTTTTACTAATCTTAGTTGAGTTATTCCGACTGCTGATTATCTACCTACAGGAACATCGCGTATCTATTGGGGTAGCTGTGGAAGTTGCCATTGTTTCGGCATTACGAGAAGTGATTGTTAAAGGTATTCTAGAAACCAATTGGACTCAGGTTTTAGCTACTTGTGCCTTCTTATTAGTTCTAGGAATCTTACTAATTCTGCGAGTTTGGCTACCCCCAACTTTTGAAGGCATTGATCCAGAACAAGCAGTATCTAAACGCTACAAGAATCGAGCCAAATCAGAATTAATAGAAACCAACCACCATTAATTATAAGGGTGTAGGGGAGACAACATCATGCCTAATACCCAATGCCCATATCAAGAGAGGTTACTATGTCTGCTGTAACAACCAATCGTCAAAGAGATGTTCAGGTTGCTGATATTGGTCAAGATACATTAATTTTGCGATCGCGGACTTGGGAGAGACTAAAATTTGAGGTTGAGTATTCCCGCCAAAAGGGAACTACAGCCAATTCTTATCTTATCCAAGCTGATAAGAAAGCCTTAATTGATCCCCCTGGTGAATCTTTTACGGAAATTTACCTCCAGGAACTAGGGCAACATCTAGATTTCACCACCCTAGATTACATTGTTCTCGGTCATGTCAACCCCAACCGTAGAGCTACTTTACAAGTGTTGCTCTCTCAAGTTCCTCAAGTCACCTTAATTTGTTCTCGCCCTGGGGCTAATGCACTCAAAGCGGCTTTTCCTGAGTGGGAATCACGCATTCAAGCTGTGCGCTCTGAAGATACTCTAGATTTAGGACAGGGACATCATCTTACATTTGTCCGCGTACCTACTCCCCGTTGGGCTGATGGATTGTGTACATATGATTGTGCCACCAAGATTCTTTATACAGATAAATTCTTTGGCGCACATATTTGCGAAGATACCTTATTTGATGAAGATTGGAAAACTTTAGACGCGGAACGTCGTTACTATTTTGAGTGTCTCCATGCACCCCAAGCTAAACAGGTTGAAGTTGCTTTAGAAAAATTCTCGGTTTTCCCCGCCAAATCTTACGCCCCTGCTCATGGGCCAGTTGTGCGTTACAGCCTCAGCCGATTTACTTATGATTACCGCCAATGGTGTCAAGGGCAAAAATCTCAAGAATTAACTGTGGCGTTGCTTTATGCTTCTGCTTATGGAAATACAGCAGTTTTGGCAAATGCGATCGCTCAAGGTTTAATTGAAAATGGAGTTAATGTAGAATCTATTAACTGTGAACTAGCAGATACCGCCGAAATTACCCGCATTGTCGAAGCAAGCGACGGATTTGTTATTGGCTCACCCACTTTAGGCGGCCATGCACCTACTCAGATTCAAACTGCTTTAGGAATAATTTTAGCCACAGCAGCGAAAACCAAATTAGCCGCAGTATTTGGTTCTTACGGCTGGAGTGGAGAAGCCATTGACTTATTAGAAAACAAACTCAAAGATGCCAATTATCGTTTAGGGTTTGAATCAATTCGCGTCCGCTTCACTCCTACAGCTGAAGTTCTTCAACAATGTCAACAAGCCGGTGCAACCTTTGCCCAAAACTTGAAGAAAACTAAAAAATTGCGGACTACCCGCCAAGTTGTTACAGAAACCCATGTAGATCGTACCGAACAAGCAGTAGGGCGGATTATTGGTTCTTTGTGTGTAGTCACAACTCATGATGAAGACACCCACAAAGGTGTTTTAACTTCTTGGGTATCTCAAGCCACCTTTAACCCTCCAGGAATCATGATTGCGATCGCTGATGAACAAAATGCAGATTTAATGTGTCATTCCGGCGATAAATTTGTGCTGAATATTCTCAAAGAAGGTAGAAATGTCCGCCGCTATTTTTCCCGGCAAAGCACTTTAGGAGATAACCCATTTATCAATCTTTCTACTAAAACCGCCGTTAATGGTTCTCTCATTCTCACCGAAGCATTGTCTTATTTGGAATGCACAGTTCAAAATCAAATTAAATGCGGTGACAGATGGTTAATTTATGCAGTAGTGGATAACGGCGAAGTCCTTGAAAACGAAGGATTAACCGCCCTCGAATACCGTAAATCCGGCAGCTATTATTAACCCTTAAAACTCAGCGTCCCTCTGCGCCAACCTCAGTGTCCCTCTGCGTTAAAAACTCACTCCCCCAATTACTATGCCTACATTTGTTGCTGTTGACCAAATTGACAAAGTATTTAACCTAACTGGCGGTGGTCAATATATCGCCTTGAAAGGAATTGATCTACAAATTAAAAAAGGTGAATTTGTTTCTTTAATTGGTCACTCCGGTTGCGGTAAATCGACTTTATTAAATATGATTGCTGGTTTGGATTTACCCACAGAAGGTATTGTGACTCTGGAAGGACAAAGAATTACCAAACCCGGGCCAGATAGGATGGTGGTATTCCAAAATTATTCTTTGTTGCCTTGGCGGACGGTACGAGAAAATATTACTCTGGCTGTAGATTCAGTCATGCGGGGAATGCCGGCAGCTGAACGGAAGGCGATTGTTGAAAAACATATTGATATGGTGGGTTTGCGTCCCCATGCAGATAAACAGCCGGGGATGTTATCGGGGGGACAAAAACAACGAGTTGCGATCGCTCGCGCTCTAGCGATTCGTCCTAAACTATTACTATTAGATGAACCCTTCGGCGCACTCGATGCCCTGACACGGGGTAACTTACAAGAACAGTTAATGCAAATCTGCGAAGAAAATCAAGTTACCGCCGTGATGGTAACTCATGACGTAGATGAAGCAGTGCTGTTGTCTGACAGAATTGTCATGCTCACCAACGGGCCAGAATCGAAAATTGGTGACATTCTCGAAGTTGATATCCCCCGCCCCCGCAAACGCATGGAAGTAGTAGAACACCCCAGCTACTACAGCTTACGGAGTGAGATGATTTACTTCCTCAACCAGCAAAAACGGGTGAAGAAAATCCGCGCCCGTAAAATAGCCGATGTGGCTAGGCATGGGTTAGAAAAAGTTAACCTAGAAATTGGCTTCTTACCCCTCACCGCCTGCGCCCCCTTAGCAGTAGCCAAAGAAAAAGGTTTCTTCACCAAACACGGCTTAGATGAAGTTAACCTCATCCGGGAAAGTAGCTGGCGCGGTATCGTTGATGGTATGGCTGGCGGTTATATTGATGCAGCACAAATGCCTTCTGGGATGCCCATGTGGTTAACACTGGGAGGACATGATAATAAACCCCTCCCCGTTGTCACCTCCCTCACCATGACGCGTAACGGTAACGCCATCACCTTAGCTAAACGCTTCTATGACCAAGGTGTACGTACCTTATCTGATTTCAAAGATTACCTACTGCGTACCCGCGAACAACGCCACATCATGGGCGTAGTGCATCCAGCATCTATGCACAACTTACTCCTACGTTACTGGTTAGCGGCTGGGGGAATTGACCCCGACTTAGATGTAGACATGAAAACCATTCCTCCCGCCCAAATGGTAGCCGACTTACAAGCCGCCACCATTGACGGTTACTGTGTCGGTGAACCTTGGAACTACCGCGCCGCCGAGGAAGGTGTAGGCTTTACCATCGCCACAGACTTAGAAGTTTGGTTAGGACATCCCGGTAAAGTTCTCGCTGTGCGGGAAGATTGGGCAGAGAAATATCCTAATACTTATATTGCCTTAACCAAAGCCTTACTCGAAGCCTGCCAGTATTGTGCTAACCCCGAAAATGCGGAAGAAATTAGACAAATTTTAGCAAGTAGAGATTACGTTAGCACCGATTTAGAATACATCCAACTAGAAGACCCTAACGGCGTTACCTGTGATGTAGACCATCCACTACGCCAGTATGCTCACCATCAATTTTACTCCGAGTCAGCAATTAATCGCCCCAGTCGCACCGAACAAATGTGGATTATGAGTCAATTAGCCCGTTGGGGTGACACTCCCTTTCCTAGAAACTGGGTAGAAATCGTCGAAAGAGTGTGCAGCGTTCGTATATTTAGCACCGCCGCCAGAGAACTAGGTTTAGATATCAGCTACACCCGCCAACCCATTCAATTATTTGATGGAACACCCTTTAACGCTGATGATCCCATCGCCTACCTCAACAGCTTACAAATTAAACGTGATGTTTCAGTTGCCGAAGTCATCCTAGACTCACCCACTAAAAGAGTAGCTTAAATCAAAAACGAGCCTTTGAACTCCGTTCACGAGCCTTTGAACCCCGTTCACGAGTATCAGAACCTCATTCATTTACAAGCAATCAAAACTCCCCATCTTACCCTCATTCTCCGCGTACCTCTGCGCTTACCTCCCCAACCTTTGCGTTAAAAATCCCCCCTCAAATCACCATGCAAAACCGCACTACAACCCTCAAATCCCCCTCTTTCACTGCCAGTAACTCCACACCTTTCTTAGAAATTAAAGACGTTACCAAAGTCTACCCCACCAAAAAAGGCCCCTTCACCGTCCTCGACGGCGTAAACCTCAACGTAGAAAAAGGTGAATTTATTTGCGTCATTGGTCACTCCGGCTGTGGTAAATCCACCTTGCTGAATATGGTGTCAGGCTTTAACATTCCCACCACCGGACAAGTCTTACTAGAAGGTCAACCCATCACCAAACCAGGCCCCGATAGAATGGTAGTCTTTCAAAACTATGCTTTATTACCTTGGCGCACAGCGTTTGAAAACATCTACCTAGCAGTTAACGCCGTTTACCCCAACAAAATAGAAGCCGAAAAACGCGCAATTGTCCGAGAACACCTAGCAATGGTGGGATTGGGTGATGCGATGGAAAAGAAACCCCCCCAAATGTCCGGCGGTATGAGACAACGGGTTTCTATAGCGCGTGCTTTAGCGATTCGTCCCAAAGTCTTAATTTTAGACGAACCTTTCGGCGCACTAGACGCGATTACCAAAGAAGAATTACAGGAAGAACTGCTGAAAATTTGGAACGAAAATCGCTGTACCGTGTTGATGATTACCCACGACATTGATGAGGCCTTGTTTTTAGCAGATAAATTAGTGATGATGACCAACGGCCCACACGCCAAAATTGGTGAAGTCATGGAAATTCCTTTTTCTCGTCCGCGCGATCGCAGCCGCATTATGGAAGATCCACAATATTATAAGCTGCGTAACTACGCCTTAGATTTCCTCTTTAACCGTTTCGCCCACGATGATGTCGGTTAACAGCGTTCCCAGATGACAAAGGTTAGAACTTAGTTTCTACCACCTCTTAGGGTGCAAAATATTGCGCCCTTTTTTTGTCAAAAAGTAAAACCCCAGAACTGGGAATTTCTGGGGTTGTTAACCTGACCACCTCTACTTTTATAGTTGAAAAAACATGGTAGATTTCACGTCCCATTGGACTTAAGTATGTAAGTTATGTCTGAGATAAAACTAGAAAGATTCCTTTTTCTCTGCTATGCAAAATACTAGTATTTCTATATCTTTTATAGGGAGCTAGCCTTGCTAAACAAACTACCACAGATGTATTTTTAAAATCGCATATATTTGGTGTTTCCCATGAAAATTTAAATCATGAATCATTACTTTTGGGCAAACAAAATTTAGATATAAAGATATAATTCCATTGGTTATGTCTGATTTATGATATAAAACTACTTGTTTTATTACTCTTATTCATCAAAAATAAAAGCATCATGATAAACACATGATTGTAGCCCATTAAAGTGACAGAAGACCTCACAAATGTCTGCCTAGGCAGACATTTTTTATTAAAGAAATCAGCGATAAAAATTTGTATCTTAAGTTTCGACTAAAAACATATTTAATCTCCTTGAAAAGCAGACTTCAGATAAATATGTATAAACTGAGCTTTCTGTCTATATCAATTTATCTATGTAAACCATATTTTTTTCAAGCACTCTCTTTTACTCAAAATCTGGACTAAATCTTTTGTTGCGTTAATGTGACAAGACCGTGAGACATTTATAAGATTAGCCGTGACCAATTACCAAATTCAAAGACCTCATTTGGGGTGATCACACAACTAGTACCGCAAAGCGGAATTCAAAATTTAAAATTCGTCATGGAAAGTTTGGCGAGACGGAAACCGACACCACCCACTTTCCCAAAAATTTAAAATGAATACAGCGTAAGTGTTGCGTTGATTTTGAATAGTTGGTTTATTTACATCAAGCTGTACTAGGTTACTCAACACACAGCTTTATCAAAATTTGATATACTCAAGAAGTGTTAAGATATATTACAGTTTCTCATAAGTCAGAATTTCATCTGAAAACTGACCGATTATTCAACATTCTCAGAAAACTCACAAATGACTCTATCGATTCGTCCCGATCTGACTTCTGCCGATCAGGTAATGTTATCTTTAGCACCTAAAGAAAAGCAAACTATCACAGAAGCAGAAATGATGCAGGCTGTGCGAACATTGTTGATTGGATTAGGAGAAGATCCAGACCGTGAAGGGCTAAAAGATACTCCAAAAAGGGTAATGAAAGCCCTACAGTTTCTGACAAAGGGATATGATGAATCTCTGGACGAACTGTTAAATGGAGCAGTATTTACAGAAGATGCTCATGAAATGGTACTGGTTCGAGATATCGATATTTTCAGTTCCTGCGAACACCATATTCTACCAATTATTGGTCGCGCCCATGTTGCCTATATTCCTAATGGCAAAGTCATAGGATTATCAAAAATTGCCCGTATTTGTGAAATGTATGCACGACGCTTACAAGTGCAGGAACGTCTCACCGTGCAAATTGCTGATGCTTTGCAAGATTTACTCAAACCTCAAGGGGTGGCAGTAGTAATAGAAGCCACTCATATGTGTATGGTAATGCGCGGCGTGCAGAAGCCTGGTTCTTGGACTGTTACCAGCACCATGCGCGGCGTTTTTTCAGAAGACGCTAGAACCCGCGAAGAATTTATGAATTTAATTAGACACAATGTCAATTTTCACTAATTGAGATAGGGGTTTGGGGGTGTAGAAGATAAAAACTAATGACTCCCCACTCCCCATTACCCCTTATCCCCAGAGGGGGCCGCGAGTTCCCCACTCCCCATTCTCCTTTGTTACTATGTCCTGATAGACATTTACTTTCTCTGTAAAATTTAATCGGAGTATTCTGGACTATCAGGATTATTTTCCAAGGAACCCCATGAACAAATTTATACTTAGCTTGCTTTCTAGTCCTGTGATGATTGCATCTATGTTGTCTATGACAGTTATGGTGAATCAAGCACAAGCTATTGAGCCAGAAGCTAAAACCACAGATCGGCTGTCCTGTATTAGAAATAAGCATAAAGTAGGTTTAGTATGTGCTAGGGCTTCGGTCTTAGCACAAATTCCTAAATATCAGCCGGAGATTGAGTTTTCTAGCGATGATACTCCTATGTTAGAGTTCAACATCGAAGAAAGTGATGCAGCAACTGATTTATTTAATTGTGACTGTCCTGCTTGTATAAACTCTTTGCGTAAGATGCGCGGTATAGCACCCTTGGTGTACTAACTCATTGATGAGCAGCAACTGGCTGCATACAAATAATGCAATATACTGCATTTGTATTGGCATGGACAACAAAAGACAGTCGCAAGTTAGAGGTTAACTCTATTATGGCGACTGTCTGTTTATTTTTAGGGTAATAAAACCTGCTATTGCCTGCATTTTTGATTCATCAGTGACACCCAGCCCAAGTCACCCATCTGTGAGATAATCCTATACGCATCACTGTTCCGGTCATTTCTCGTTCAGAAATGATTACATCAACCATATTGGCACTACTCAGTTCCGCTTCTATGACATTGCTACCAATCAAATTGGCTTGCTTGAAATTAGCACCAGTGAAATTAGCTCCGCTCATTTCTGCTTCATAGAGGTTTGCACCTAATAAGTTGGCTAGCATTAAATTAGCACCGCGCAAATCAGCACGAGTCAGGTTACTGTCTTTGAGGTTGGCTTTCATTAAATCTGCGCCAATGAGGTTAACCTCAGTTAAGTTTGCACCAATCAAGCTAGCTCCACTCAAATCAGCATCAGTCAAATTAGCTCGACTAAAATTACAGTCATTCAAATTGGCGTGACTGAGGTTAGCACCACTTAAATCTGCTTCTGTAAAATTTACTCCGCTCAAATCAGTGGCGTAAAGATTTATCTGATGCAGATTTGTTTGCTCAAATTTTCTTTCTCCTGCTGCATATAAATCCAGGAGCTTATTAGCATCCATCTGTTGTCACCTCCCATTATTTGTTGGTAGGCCTGCCTAAGTTGTGAGTTAAAACTACCCCAACCACACCAAAGACAATTTGCAGATTGATCACAGACCTAATTTTTAATAAAAACTAGTAATTTAATTGTGATATATTTTTTGGTGTTATGAACAATTACTTCACGGAAATATACGGAATAGATATGTGCAGAGCCACTGCGCGTTAGTCATTAAGACATCCAAGTTTGAGAGATTTGGTTGTTGGTTGCAAGGATATGGAGTAAAGGTCACAGAGTAAAATCAGTGTCTTCGCTTTTTTTCAAAATATTGTTGATGCTCTGGCGTTGCTAAGTAGTATTCACCCGCAGGCTTAATCTCTGTGACAATATCGCGTTCAAACCTACCCGATATCTGAAGTTTCGCCTTTGAGTGCTTCGCTACTTCTTCCTGCTGGGTATTATGAAAAAATATCACAGACCTGTACTGTTCTCCTTTGTCTGGCCCTTGGCGGTTTAGGGTTGTCGGGTCATGGATATCCCAAAACACGGTCAATAAGTCATCATAACTCACAAGTTGAGGATCATACTGTACCTGCACTACCTCAGCATGACCAGTTATCCTCGATAAAACATCAAGATAAGACGGGTGAGGAAAATGCCCTCCCATATAGCCAACTGAGCTTGATGCTACTCCTTTTATCTGGCGAAATGCCGCCTCTACACTCCAAAAACAGCCTGCCCCAAATGTTGCCTTTTCCATTGTTGTGATGTAATCCAACTTTTTCATGTTTAAGTTACCTGATTCCGTTTTCTCCGAGACTCATATTTTTATTAACCTATGGATAGAGGCATTGCCATCTTACTGGATAGAAACTGGATATATGATTAGGTCAGATTTTAATGGATTGGTATCCACTGAAGTTAACTACTAATATCCAAAAATACACTTTTGGAGAACGGCTGATTCCAGAACGACTCGGAAAGCGTGGCTTACCTTCTGGGATAATAGCTGAAACTTGGGAAGTCAGCGACTACAAAGACAAAACAGGAACTGTTGTTAATGGTTATTTGGCTGGTCGAACCTTGCATGAACTCACATTAGCTCACCCTAACAAACTCGTGGGTAGGGGCTGGTATGGGCCATACTTCCCTCTACTATCCAAGTTTATTGATGCTTCTCATATGCTGCCCGTACATCTCCACGCCGATGATGAAACGGCTCAAAATTTGCACAATGAACCAAATGGTAAAACCGAAGCTTGGCACATTCTTTGGGCTGCACCAGGAGCAACAATCTTAGCTGGGCTTAAATCAGAATTTACAAGAGAGCAGCTATTTGAAGCCTTTACAGCCTGTGACTACGATTCTGTGTTGGTGCGTCACTCAATTCAAGCGGGGGATACTGTCTATGTGCCGGCGGGTATCATTCACTCTTTTGGCCCAGATACACTTGTTTTTGAAATTCAACAAACCTCAAATCTAGCTCAATCTGTGATGCCAACGGATTTGTATGGCAACAAATACAACGAACTAGAGTGGTACGCCAATATTAATGCTGCCCTTGATGAGCTAAAAAACCATAATCAACCTCGTCCACATGGTGGACTAAGGTTAGAGTCAGGAGCTAATTTTCGGGTTTTTGGTTGTGCAGGGACTTACTTTGCCCTTGAAAGATGGATTTTGAATGAACCATATTTAGAACTATCTCATCCACGTCGCTGTGTGATTCTCTCCAATGTTAGCAGTGTTGTGCAGCTAGAATTTGCTGCTGGTATTGAGCGGCTTGAACAAGGGGAATCTTGTATCTTGCCAGCAGCTATTGGCGAGGTTCAAATTATTCCAGATGGTCAAACTAATCTGATTGCTTGCTATATCCCAGATTTGCAGCAAGATATTATCGAGCCACTCCAAGCAGCAGGATACAATCTACAGCAAATACAGACCTTGGGTAAGGTGAACTCAATCTAATGGGGTAGGAGTTTATTAGATTAAGTCCTGAACCTTTATTAAGTTGAGAAATTATCTAGGATGAATGTGTCGTCTAGTACCCCAACCTGGATTAACAATCGCTGCCAATTCTTCGTCTGAGAGTTGGCTGATTTCAGCCTCTAGTTCCTCAATTGTGAAGTCATAGCCAGACTCTTTAGCAATCTTGATGAAGGCTTCTGGATTATCTGTTGCTTTGAGTCTTGCTTGTAATGCTTGATCTTCTTTAACAGCTTGCAATAGTTGGGTCGCATTTTGCTGTGTCATAATATTCTCTTTCCTGTTTTAAATATTCAGATTTAAAGGTAGAGCCACAATATTTGAGATGTAGTCAGGTATTTAACCATATTTACACTTTAGATTGACATTGCTCTAATTTTAAATTGCACTATTATTATTCATTTGTCTTGTACCATTAGAAAGAATAAGGACGAAAAAAATCTTCACAAAATTATTTATTTCTCAACCTTTTTTATCTAAAGCACTGATCGTATAGAATCGTCAGCCAAAATTTTTATATTTATTGGTAACGTTAGATGTTTTGATGATCAATATGCCAAATTAATAATTGCTGGCCTCTAAAATCTAATAGCGATCGCCTACGGTGGGGCGGAGCATCGTTGCACCAGGTTGAATCTAGGCGATCGCTTTTTATTTTTAAGCACAAAATCAGGTGATGTCTGCGATGGATTACCGCAACACATTATTTGGTCAGTATTGGTTTGGTGTAATAAAGACCATATAATAATATTTTATATCTAAAATTGAACTTTTAAAAATTAAAGTAACATGACATCTAACAATAGACATAATTTTCTGAGCATTTTAACTCAAGTTGCTGCCGCATATCGAGACCAAAAAAATCAACTTCCGACAACGGAGGAAGTCGTGAATGCGTTATTAGCAGCAGAAACAATCACCAAACAGGAACGACTGAATTACAATTTTGAGTTTCTGGTGGGTAAATGGCGTTTATGTTTTGCTACTGGGACAAAAAAAGCTAGAGAAAGAGGAGGAATAATTTTAGGTAAGGGTTGGTATGTACCAAAACTGGCTACTATTTATATTTCCTTTAACACGACACCAGAGGAAGATTTAAATAGAGGTGAAATTGCTAATCAGGTACAATTGGGGTCAATATTGTTGAAGCTTACAGGGCCAGCAAAGTATTTAGGCAAGAAAAATATACTGGCTTTTGACTTTACCCAGATGTTCCTCAGTTTATTTGGTCGTATCATTTATCGGCAACAAATTCGCTCTAGTCAAGGTCAACCTGAAGAGTTTTACAACCAACCTATCGCTAAACTACCCTTTTTTTCCTTCTTTCTCGTTAACGCACATTTAATTGCTGCGCGTGGACGTGGTGGAGGTTTGGCGTTGTGGATTCGGGAAGATATTTCTTAGACAGCACGTGGCTATATTTCTCTGGAGGTAGTATATTTTTTACAGATTGACTCATAGTGAGTCCAATGTACTGATTGTAGTCTTTCGATACCTATAAGAGTTGGCTAGAGGTGGCTGGAATGTTTCCTGGAGTGATAGCTAACTGGCTCTAGGAAAGGATTCCACTGGCTAGATATATTTTTCGGACATGGTCGTGGCATAATAGTGCAATTCAAGTTGCCAAATCTGGTAAATAAGTTTGCAGAAATACTACATGACGAGTCCTGGTGTTTTTACTTATTGTCTTAACTAAGCGGGGAGTTGAGGCGACATAAAAATCACTTTTAACTCCCAGCCAACACTAAATGCAAACATTCTCATTGTAGGATAAAAATCATGCAAGATACATTATTTACTGAAATCTCATCTCAAGAATCTGCACTCGTTAACGGTGGCGATGCACCAATTTTCACCTCTTTTGCTTTTGACTGGAACAATCTGTTCTACACATTAGGCGTAGGTGCATTCTTCGGTTTAGACCTCTTCAGAGATGCTGTAACATCTCCTATCTTCCGCAGATACTAAAAGACTTCTACCAGTCTTTACTTAACAAATTGTCTGATCAGGCAAAAAATGTATAATTGCTGATCCTGCTGTCGGTCTGCGTTATCTGTCTCCACAAGATTTAGCAGAGGGGTGGAGTGATTGGTTAATGCTATTGCTTGAACCTGATCCAATCAAGTTTCATGAGCAAGAGAATGACAAAGTTGGTGGTTTTTAGCGTTTCTTTAAGCGGATTTGGGCTTTTAGGGGGATTTTAGCGCAGGGTTTACCCCTAAATACATTATTGGGACTTTTATCTTTAGCTTCTCCCTTCTTACTACAAATTCTTATCGATGATGTGTTGGTTCGCGGTGATACTAAACTACTGACTACGATGGCGATCGCTGTGGTAGTGATGAATGTGATTTCTAGTAGTTTATCTTGGGTACAATCTAACTTAATTGCTCACTTTGCTCAACGTCTACAATTAGGCTTAGTTTTAGAATTTAGACGACAAATATTACAATTACCACTCTCTTATTATGAGGCTCGATGGAGTGGAGAAATTGTCAGCCGTCTGCGAGATATTGACCAAATCCTCTACAATCCGGTAATATCCGCATAGGACTTTATAACATAGAAGACCTGGCTCTTGATTGTCTACGTCAACAGATAGTTTTAGTCCCTCAAGATGCTCATTTTTGGAGTCGTTCTATTATTGGAAATTTTCGTTTAGGTACGCCTAATGTTACATTTGAGCAGATTGTTAGTGCTTGTCAAATTGCTGAGGCTGATGACTTTATTAGTAAACTTCCTGAGAAATATCAAACTATTTTAGGCGAATTTGGCGCAAATATTTCTGGCGGACAACGGCAAAGATTAGCAATAGCACGAGCCATCGTTACAGATCCACCAGTATTAATTTTGGATGAATCAACTGCTGGACTTGATCCAGTTAGTGAAGCACAAGTTTTAGATAAGTTATTTAAACATCGTCAAGGTAAAAATACTATTTTAATTAGCCACCGTCCCCAAGTAATTCATCGGGCTGACTGGGTCGTGTTGCTAGATCAAGGTAAGTTAAAAGTTCAAGGTTCTTTAGAAAAATTACGCTCTATATCGGGAGAGCATTTAGACTTTTTAAATTCTTAAATTGAGGATTGGGGAGAGAATAACTAATGACTATTAACTATTGACTCATAATATTATGCTCTACACTCATAA